>CAZLZZ010000110.1:0-11691 GCA_964564165.1 uncultured Alcanivoracaceae bacterium
GAGTCAATTGTTTAACGACTAAACTTAATTTCCTTAGAAAACCTAAAGAGGCATAGTCACTTGTCTTATGAGTCTATAATTTTACATTTAAAACCATCAGAAGTAAAAAATCGAATTATGCAAAGAGTAATCAAACTAAAGCCATGTCCTGACGCATTTAAAGTAGTTGCCAACAATGAAACGTTATGATATTGTAATTTCCGGTGGCGGTATGATTGGCTCTATTGCTGCAGTTGCGGCAATCAATGCAGGGCTATCTGTGCTTTTGATTGAAGCCCATGCATTTAAAGAAATACGCGCAGATTCTCCTAAAGATCTGCGCGTATCTGCTATATCTTGGGGCAATATTTGTACCTTAAAAAAATTGGGAATATTCGACGGTTTATTGGCAGATAGAATACAATCCTATTCCCACATGCAAGTATGGGACAATAGAACCGATGCTGAGATTGATTTTTCTGCCGATTTTTCTCAACAACAGTGTTTGGGTTATTTGATGGAGAATATCAACTTAGTTCAAGCGGCATGGAAAAAATTGCGAGAGTCTGATAATTGCGAAATCATTGAAGAGAGCGCCATCAAATCATTAGAAAATAATGGTTTGCAAGTAAGAATAGTCTTAACAAATGGTACTGAGTACAAAAGCCGTTTATTGATAGCCGCAGAGGGCAGGAATTCGCTGGTAAGAACATCGGTTGGTATTAAAACCCAAGAAACCCCTTATCATCAAAAAGGTTTAGTCGCCTACATAACCTTAGATAAAGCACCAACAGAAACAGCTCTACAAGCCTTTAATCAAGGCGGACCTATCGGCATATTGCCGATTAAAAATAATCTATTTTCAATTGTCTGGAGTTTGCCAGAAGAACAATGCCAACATTGGTTAGACTGCGATCAACAGATATTTGAGCAAGGTGTTAAAAAGGCCATAGGAAAGGACTTAGGCCAGGTTTCATTAACCAGCAACCGCGCTGCTTTTGCTTTGACACAATTGTATGCAGATAAGTACTTTGAGAACAGAGTGGTTTTATGCGGAGACACCGCGCATGGTGTTCATCCGTTGGCTGGGCAAGGTGTGAATTTAGGCATAGGTGACATTAAACAACTGTTTGAAGTTGTTGATATAAAAGTACTAAAAGATCAAGATTTATTGAGGCTGGCTTTGCGAAAATATCAAAGAAGAAGAATCTCTCAAGTCAAAGAAACCTCCGAAATGATGAGTGTTTTACACCACTTATTTAAAGATGATAAACACATCAAAAAACCTTTGAGAACAATCGGATTAAAATTATTGGGCAAATCACCAATGAAGAAATGGTTTATATCACAAGCTGGCTCGTGATTAATTGAAAGTAGAAACGAACAGTTAGATGATTAAGATTCACTTAAAAACAAGTCAGGTTGTTTATTTAATCCGAGTTTCTTTTTAGCGAGTTCAGTAGTTTGCCAAAAAACTTGCTCTTAACTTCCTTGCCTTTGTTAGCGATAAATTTTTTGGATTTTTCTTTTATACTGTTGGCTTTTTCTTTGTCTCTCAGTTTTTCTTGTTCTTCTATTTCAGCTTGAATTTCCATATCTTTTTCATGGGCCATCACTTGGTTCATTTCAATTTTAGCCCTTATTTTTGTAATCTCTTGAGAGCTGATTTTCTCTGTATAAAGATCAGGGTTTTGACCCAGAATATATTTTGCCAATTCATCCATATAAGCTTCATTGATTTTTTCTATGGGTAACTTAATGGTTCTTTTGGTGCTTGAACAAACATTTTTGTACTCTATATAGAAGTTTGTGCCCTGTCTTAATATAATGTAGAACATTGAAACAATACTGGGGTTGATTTCAACGATATCTTGTCCTGCTTTATTTTGTTTTGCTGTAGACAAAATACCATCTTTTGATAATTTATGGCTCAAAATTTCTGCAGAGCGGTGGTCTTTGCGCTTGATAACAATGCTTTGACTAAGCTTGCTGAACATCTTAACTTCAAGTTTTAACTCATTGTCACTCGCTGTTCTCTTGATTTCGTAAGGCCCACAAATTTGACAGTCATTGATCGTGTTCAAAAAAGTCAAATTGAATTGAGAGGAAAATACTTTCTTTTCTTTTTGAATGATTGAAGTAAAATGTTGGAAGTACTTAAAGCAACCTTCCCACAATTGTCTAGGTGTTTTACCCTTAGACTCTTCTTGGTTCTCTTCTTGGTTGTTCTCTAATTCTTCTAAAAATCTCATCTTTTCCTGTACTTGTTAGTTTTTCCAGCAAACAACATTCGAGTTATCCAGTCAGGCAACGCTGAACTCAATGCTGCAATTATTCTATTCATTTTACCATTAACTTTAACGGGTTGATTCTTTTCAACTGCATTTATTCCTTGTTTTACCACTTTTTCACTGTTCATCCACATAAACTTTGGAAGTTTTGCTACCATTTGTCGGGTACCGTTAACGTCATGGAATTCTGTGAAGGTAAATCCTGGGCACAATGCAGTGACGTGAACTCCCTTGTCTTTGCCTTCTAAATGAAGGCTATGCGAAAATTTGATGACAAAAGACTTAATCCCACCGTACATTGTGTGACCAGCTGTGGGAGGCGCAAATCCAGCCAAAGAAGCGACATTGATGATTCTTCCGTATTTTTGTTGAATCATGTCTGGATAGAAAAAGTGACAAATTTCGACCACACTGTTTAACATTACTTGTAGATTATCTTTGTGGGTTTTCCAATCGTTGTTTTCAAAATCACCAGGAACGCCATATCCAGCATTGTTGACCAACATAGCAATACTAATGTTTGATACTTGGCAGAACTCATAGAGTTTTTTTGGTTGTGTGATATCTGATAAATCAGCAATGAAATATTTTGCATCAATAGCATGCTCTTGGATCAATTGTTTTGATAGCTCTTTGAGAGTTTGTTCTCTGCGTGCCACCAACAATAAATTCCAACCTTTTTTAGCCAATTGTAGCGCAAATTCTTTTCCTATTCCTGCAGAAGCGCCGGTGATTAGTGCATATCTTTTCATATTGTCGTTTTTTTGTGCCAATAGTCTATATTATTGCATAAAATATCCACCTATGAAAAATCAAAATGAAACTATTGACGAAAATAGCCACGATACGCTTTTTGAAGAAAGGTTTCAAGAAGTTAAATCTTTTGCCTTTGATCAACAAGTAACAGATGTGTTTGCTGACATGATTAAACGCTCAGTGCCTGGCTATGAGTCAATATTAAAATCTATTGCGATGTATTGCATGCAGTATGCCCAAGATAATACCCATATTTATGATTTGGGCTGTTCACTCGGCGCTGTTGCAGTAACCGCTGCTAGCGTTACAAAAGACAGGTCTTGTAAAATCATTGCTGTTGATACCTCAAAGCCCATGTTGGGAAAATGTCAGGAAATTATTAATCAAAAAAAGTTGCACAATAAAATCCAGTTACAGCACAAAGACATCAGTCTATTGACCATAGAAAATGCATCAATTGTGGTGAGTAATTTTACCTTACAATTTATTCCGAAATCGAAACGTTTGGCGATTATTGAAAATATTTATGGTGGATTAAACAAAGGAGGGGTTTTTATCCTATCTGAAAAATTCAAGGGCAATGAAAAAGACGATGATTTCTTAATTCAACATTACCATGCTTACAAAAAACTGAATGGCTATTCAAACAAAGAAATTCAAAGAAAAAGAGATGCACTGAAGGATGTGTTGCTGCCTGACTCTCTTTTGGAAATAGAAAACCGTTTAAAATCAGCAGGTTTTAAAACAACAATAAAGTGGTTTCAGTGTTTTAATTTTGCTTCTTTTATAGCGATTAAGGAATAAATATACCGATGTTAGAACTTTATGAATCGTTTTGGGAAAAGCTCAAAAGCCTCAATATTAAAGAGGGTCATTTACAGCACCTTGTTGCAAAAACCAAAGACAAGTTGTTGAGTCCGATACAAGGAGATTACCCAAGATGGCTTAAAGCCTATAAAAATTTGCCCTTAGTTCAGGCAGTGAATTTTTTCGCTAAGAACGCCATAACCTGTAAAGTTCAACATGTAGATTTAGATGTAGATCAAGAAAAAATCAAAGAAAGCTATCAGGCATTGATACCTTGGAGAAAAGGGCCGTTTGATGTGTTTTCTACTTATATTGACTCTGAATGGCAATCTTATATGAAATGGAATCGCATTGAGAAACACCTGCCCAATTTAAGCAACAAATCGATATTGGATGTCGGCTGTGGTAATGGCTACTATATGTTTAGAATGTTAAAGCAACATCCCTCTTTGGTAATGGGAATTGACCCAGGTTTGTTGCAGCTCATGCAGTTTTGGAGCATCGATAAATACCTACAAAGTGGCATGGCCGTTTTGCCTTTGTCGATTCAAGAGATGCCGGAAAATTTAAACTGTTTTGATGTGGTCTTTTCTATGGGTGTTTTGTACCACAGAAAATCACCGATTCATCACTTGAAAGAACTCGCGGGTTGTTTGAAAAGCAATGGGCAATTAATTCTTGAAACTTTGGTTGTAAAAGGCGATGAAAAGACTTGTTTAATTCCGTCAGATAGGTATGCACAGATGAGAAACGTTTGGTTTCTTCCCTCTGTTGAGATGTTAAAATTGATGTTGCAAAGAAGTGGCTTTAAGAATATTAAATGTATAGATGTTACCCACACAACGGTAGAAGAACAAAGAACCACAGACTGGATGAAGTTTCATTCATTAAAAGAATTCTTAAACGAAGATCAAAGCAAAACAATTGAAGGTTATGACCTGCCACTAAGGGCCACAATAGTAGCCGAAAAAAAATAGTTCATTGAGTGCGGAGCTTGTCCAAGAATAAGAGCCGTAGCGAGAGAAGGCTGGTTTGAGTCAGATTTTTCGCAGTAGGTTTTCTATTCTCGGGCAAACTCCTAGATAAATTATTCAAAAAAGTGTATTCTATATAACTATATTTGGTCACGGTTAATTTGTTCTAAGTTTAAACGCCAATATATAAGGTTTTTGAGTTTTAGTTCAGCCTATATAAATCAATAACTTAGAGTTAGAACAAATTAGCCGTGGATATTTGGTTAATAGGGGTTTTCTTTTTTTAAAATTAATATAAACTATCAGAACAATCTTAAACACACTAATTTAATGAAATTGACTTTAACTATCGTCTTCTGTCTTTATAGTTTTGGCATCCTGCATGCACAAAATAATTTGGTTGTGCAAAAAAAAACAATAAAAATAGGTTTAACTCATGCTCCTCCGTTAATTGTTCTCAATAATCAAGACGCGCCAACTGGAATGATGGTGGATTTCTTAAAAGAAGTAGCTATTCAAGAAGATTGGGGAATCGAATGGATTATAGGGAGCTGGACAGATGTTTATAACACTGCAAAAAATGGAAATTTAGACTTAATGACCTATATTGCCTATACTCCTGAAAGGGTAGAATATTTCAATTTTTCCCGTGAAAGCTTCATCACAGGCTGGGGTCAGGTTTATACCTATGACACCTCTTTGTATCAAAATATATTAGACTATGAAAATAAACGGATTGCTATTGTGAAAGATGATGTGTTTGAGTCAGGTATTATTGAAAAATGCGAGAAATTTAGTGTGAATTGTCAGTTAATATATGTTGATGATCACCAAGTTGCATTTGAAATGTTGATGAACAATGAAGTAGAAGGTGTTGTTTGTGGAAGCGTTGTTGGCAGAACTTATGAAAAAAAATACGAAGTATTTCGAACATCAATTATGTACAAACCAACAGATGCTCTTTTTGCCTCTCCCAAAAACAACTCATTTGAGTTAATTGATGTTTTAGATAATTATCTAATAAGGTGGAAATCTGACTCTAGTTCACCATATTCTGTAAGTAAAGCAAAATGGATGGGTGGTGAGCATATACATATCGTAGCAACTTGGGTGTATTATTTATTGTTCGCCATCGTGGGTTTGCTTGTTGTTTCTTTTTTTATCGTCTCGATTTTAAGGAATAAAATAAGAAAACATATTAGAAAATATATAAGCCAAAGCAAGCAATTAAATCAAATCATTAACTTGGTTCCACATATGATTTATGTGGTTAATTCTGAGGGGAATGTTGTTTTGTTAAATAACTATGCCTCTGAATACTTTGGAACTAGGACAATATCAAATACAAATACTTATCAATTGTTGGGTAAAATGCCGCAGTACCATGTGTTTTTTGAAAATGATGCTGAATTATTGAAAAAAGGCAAGGGCAGTATTTTCAAAGAAGTGACATGTAATAACTATCAACAAAAAGAGTTTGTGTTTAATGTTTCAAAAGTCCTTTTTGAAACCGATGATAATTCCTCATCAATTTTAACGGTCGGAGTTGATATCACAGAGAAGCAAAACTACCAAAATAAAATAAAATTCATTGCTGAACACGACGACTTAACAGGACTACCCAATCGCCTATTACTGAAGAATACGCTATTAAAAGATTTTAGCTCAGGTGATGAGAAAGGCGCTGTTTTATTTATCGACTTGGATTATTTTAAAAACGTGAATGATACGTTGGGGCACTTTGTGGGAGATCAGCTGCTATTTTTAGTGGCAAAAAGAATTCAGAAAGTCATTGGCGATGATGCGATGCTTGCAAGAATTGGTGGCGATGAATTTATTGTCTATTTGAAGAGTGATGAATCCAATCTTAAGAAATTAGAAAATTATACAACATCGGTGTCAAGAAAGATTATAAGATTGATAAGCAAAAAATTCTACTTAAATAAGCATTCAATATTTATATCTGCGAGTATAGGTATTGTTATTATTCCACGGGATGCCAATAGTTATGAACAAATTATGCAACGGGTGGATATTGCTATGTATCAAGCCAAAGCACAAGGGAGAAATGATTTTTCTGTTTTTAAAGAATCCATGGAAAATGATGTTTTCACCAAGCAAAAAACAATAAGAGAGCTCCACAGCGCTTTAGAAAATTCAGAATTCTTTATAGAGTACCAACCGCAAATCAATGGAAATAACAATAAAATTATTGGGTTAGAAGCTTTGCTTCGTTGGAAACATCCAAGTGGTGAAGTGATTCAGCCAAATGATTTTATTTCAATTTCAGAAGAATGTGGTTTGATTTTACGACTAGGTAAGTGGGCAATAGAGGAGGTGTTAAAACAGTTGTCGGCTTGGTTGAAAAAATACGATGAGATCCCTTTTGTTACTATTAATCTATCGGTTTTACAACTTAAAAATGAAGAATTTATTGATGACTTAGGACTATTAATAAGCAAATATAATATCCCAACTTATTTGATTGAATTTGAAATTACTGAGTCTGTAATGATTGAACAGTTAGACAAAACTATTTATACTTTGTTACAGTTAAAAAATCTAGGGATTAGACTCTCGATTGATGACTTTGGAACGGGTTATTCTTCACTGAGTTATCTTAAGAAGCTGCCCTTTGATAAATTGAAAATTGATTATTCTTTTATCAAGGATGTCACAACCGACAATGATACCAGAACCATCGTGAAAACCATTATAGGAATGAGCAAAGATTTAGGTTTGGATGTGATTGCAGAAGGTGTAGAAACCAAGAAGCAATTAAATACATTGAAAAAAATGGGTTGCCATAATTTTCAAGGGTTCTACTTTGATAAACCCAACTCAGTTGAATATATTGAAAAGAAATACTTCAAAATCAATTAAGGGAGTTAATATCAATTTAATCCACATCAATAGAGCTCTTGTGGATTTAGGACCTCTCTAAATATAGCTCTAAGATAATATGTGTGATGTTTTGTTTAGGGTTTCTAATGTGATTTTGATAAACCTTGTCCTTTGAAGTGGAATTAAGTTTACTGTAATATTTGAAAGTTTGGCTTTTGGAGTTTTTCAGGTGCGAAATCATTTCTTGTTCGTTTTTGTAAACAATCTGGGTAGGTTTGCTTTCGAAAACCATATCTAATTGACGGTTGTCTGATTGATGGTCGTTTTTTTCTTGGGTAATGCCAGTTAAAGAAAAAATTAAAAATAACAAAATATAGGCGTTTTTCATGTACGATCCGTTTTATTTTAACAAATTAAGAAGCACATATTATCAGAGGTTTGTGTATTCAATTGTTAAACAAAGTTAAGTTTAATTTTGTTTACATTTGGGGATTACATAAATTCATCCTTTACTTGGGTAAATGCACTTAATGCTTTATCTAAATCTTCTCTAGAGTGCGAAGCAGATATTTGCAATCTAATCCTGGCTTTGTCCTTGGGCACAACCGGAAAACTAAAACCAATACAATAGATTCCCAACTCTAGTAATCTATCGGCCATATTTTTAGCCAACTTGGCATCGTATAGCATGATAGGGACTATTGAATGAGTATCACCACTGATATCAAACCCCAATTTGGCGATTTGGGTTCTAAAATATTCGGTATTTTCATTGAGTTTATCACGTAACTCGCCTGATTTTGATAACAATTCAAATACTTTTATACCCGCAGCAACTAGTGGTGGAGGTAAAGTATTAGAAAACAGATAGGGACGAGAACGCTGGCGCAATAAATCTATAATTTCTTGTTTACCAGTAGTGAAACCGCCAGAACCACCGCCAAGAGCTTTGCCCAATGTCGAAGTGAAAATATCAATTTTATCCTGAACACCACACAACTCAGCAGAACCTCGTCCGGTGGGACCAGTAAAGCCAGTGGCATGAGAATCATCAACCATAATCATGGCATCGTAAGTTTCTGCCAATTTAACAATTTCATCAAGCTTTGCAATGGTGCCATCCATACTAAAAACACCATCGGTAACAATCAACCGTTTAACACAATTCTGCGAAGCTATCAGCTGCTGTTGCAAATTGTCCATATCGCTGTTTTTGTACCTAAAGCGTTTAGCTTTGCACAAACGGACACCATCAATAATAGATGCATGGTTGAGTTCATCACTGATAATAGCATCATCTGCTGTCAATATAGTTTCAAACAAACCCCCGTTGGCATCAAAACAAGAAGAATACAAAATGCTGTCCTCAGTGCCCATAAAAGTACTGATGCTGTTTTCTAATTCTTTGTGTAAATCTTGAGTACCACAAATAAAACGTACCGAAGCCATGCCAAACCCGTGAGTTTGTAGTGCTTGGGATGCTGCTTGGATAATTTCCGGGTTATCGGCCAATCCCAAATAATTGTTCGCACAAAAGTTAATCACCGATTTTCCATTGGGCAAAGTTATGTGTGCTGACTGTGGGCTGGTGATGATTCTTTCATCTTTGTATAAACCCGCATCTTTTATTTCTTGAAGAATGTTGAGGTATTGCTGTTTGGTGTTATTATTCATTGAAATTATTTGTGTTGAATTGTGTCTATTTTAACAAATAAATTCCAGTGAAGTTATACTAATCTAGATGAAACCTTATAAACCTTATAAATTTTATGAAATGCAAAGATGAGAATGCTCAGTTTTTCCTAGAGTTACTGATTATTCCCATGTGATTACAGTATATTGGTGACTGCAATATACATTCAATTGCCGAGACAAATATATGTCTCAGGTGAAGAACGGCAGTACTACAAGTGTTATGAGTTAATATGAAAAGATTAATCCCCATGTTTTTTAAATTATTGTCATTTGTCAGCTCAAAGTTGGCAGCAAAATTGGCTTTGAAATTATTCTCTCATCCGCGAAGAAAGCCCCGCGCAGATGAAGAGATGGATTTTTTAGCCACCGGCAATACCACTGTCTTTAACTCGCTAAATGTGGCTTATGTGTGGGGCAATAAAAATCATCCAGCTATCTGGCTATTGCATGGTTGGGAATCTAGGTCCTCAACTTTTTACAAATTGATTCCGTTGTTGCTGGTAAAAGGATACCAAGTAGTGGCTTGGGATGGTCCTGCACATGGTGCCTCGCCTGGATATAGCACAAATGTGGTGGATTATGGCACATCCTTGTCCATTGATATGAATGAAAATAGATTCCCTGAAGCAGTTGTAATACTCGGCCACTCATTTGGGGGAGCCGCTTTGGCTGTTTTTGCAAAACTTCACTTAATGCCTGCCAAGACCATCATTGTTTCATCACCCACACGTATTAAAGGCGTATTTGAACGATTTTTTAAACTGATAAAACTCGGCAAGAAAGCGCAAAAACACTTGATTACCGTGTCTGAAAAAAGCATTGGATATTCCTTCGAAGAAATCAGTTTAACACACAATGATATCTCGCAATTAAGCGATACATTAGTCATTCACGACAAAGGCGATGATGTTATTCCCTATGATGATTTTGAAATTTTAAAAAAAACATGGCAATCCGGGTCGTTTCTTAGTACAGAAGGACTTGGGCACAGATTAACAATTAAGGATGCAACTGTATTAAAAGACATTATTGACTTCATCGCCCATAAAAATGTGTCTAATGGTGTAATCAAAATAAAAAACCTTTAACCACGGAGAACACAGAGATTAACAACAAAAAACACCATCAACAATGACAATGTACAACAATAGCAGCAGCAATTATCTTTTTACAAATATTATCTTTTCTTTCTCTGTGCCCTCTGTGTGCTCTGTGGTTAAGTGCTCTTGATCTTGAAAACCTTTAACTTTATAGTACCCAAATCCCGAGTTCATCTGCGGAAAAAAAATATTAATCAATACGCTGATAAGTCAAAAAGCTATAATCAAATTTATTTTTCTCATCGGCCTGATTATCAATTGTATCTATTAATTTCCAGTCTTGTTCATTCCAGTCAAAGTGAGTATCGCCTTTAAATTGGTGGTTGATTTTTGTGATTAGGAGTTTGTTGGCGTAAGGCATGAGGAGTTTGTATATCATGGCGCCGCCTATAACCATTGTTTCATCATCCAAGTCATTAATAGAATCTAATTTATGAATGATATCAAAACCTTGCCTTGAAAAATCAATGTTTCTTGTGAGGACGATGTTTCGCCTTTTAGGCAGAGAAAAAGGCAAAGATTCGCAGGTTTTTCTGCCCATCAATATGGTCTTGTTTAGGGTCTGTTTTTTAAAATATTTTAAATCGGCAGGTAGCTTCCATGGCAAGTCATTGTTTTTGCCGATAAGGTTGTTTTCATCCATAGCAAGAATAAAAGTAAGGTTTTTTTTAATCATACGGCTACTTTTGCAGCGATATGGGGATGGTATTTATAATTGTCTAATTCAAAGTCATCAAAAGTAAAGTCAAATAAATTGTCAATGTTAGGGTTGATTCGCATTGTTGGCAAAGGGTAGGTTTCTCTGGTCAATTGTAGTTTTGCTTGATCAATATGATTGGAGTACAAATGTGTGTCTCCCATTGTATGAACGAAATCTCCAGGTTCTAGTTGGCAAACTTGCGCCATCATAAGTGTAAGCAGTGCATAGGATGCAATGTTAAATGGGACTCCTAAAAATACATCTGCACTTCTCTGGTACAATTGACAAGACAGTTTGTTATCGGCAACATAAAATTGAAATAAACAATGGCAAGGCGGCAGTGCCATATTTTCAATATCACCGACATTCCAGGCGCTAACGATTATTCGGCGTGAATCGGGTGTGTTTTTGATTTGATCAATCACCTTTTTAATTTGGTCAATGGTTTTGCCATTGGCTGTTGGCCATGAGCGCCATTGCTGGCCGTAAACAGGGCCTAAATCTCCGTTTTCATCTGCCCATTCATCCCAAATTCTTACACCATT
>CAZLZZ010000111.1:0-11630 GCA_964564165.1 uncultured Alcanivoracaceae bacterium
GGCTTGTGAAGTATTTATGCAGAAAAAATTGTGAGAATTTATGTACTATCGGAACCGCGACTTTAGTCGTGCTAAACTCAATAATAATACAGAACTAAAGCCCCGATTCCGATGTTTTGTATTTTAACAGGCTCAAAAGAATGAAGAAAAGAGTATGGCAACGTGTTCATAATTTGATGAAAAATTCATAAACTCGCTTGGTAAAATAAAACCTGCGGTTTTTCCATCTGCGTCATCTGCGGAAAATTGCTTTTGATCTTTCGCTGTGTACGCTGCGCCGCTGTGCGATAATTTTTTTTGACTTTCAACCAGTCAAGTTAGTTGTACTCTAATAGAAACTATATACTGCCGGAATCGCGACTTTAGTCGTGCTTTACTTGATAATGAGCAGGACTAAAGTCCCGGTTCCGATTGTTTATATTTTTGCCAAATCCCAACAAAGCTTTGAATTGCTGTAACTGAGGCTCTTAATCATACATGTTAAAATTTTCTTAACATTATTTTATCCTTTTCAACAAAATTTTATTAAACATTCTTAAGCAAACCTATATAATTTAATCTTGCGATTCAATCCTTGGGTTTTTGGTGAAAATTCTTATTGACTGGGTTTGCTGAATAAATATTTGGAGTTGAGATTGAGAATCAAAGAATGTTATAAAGCCATAGCGGGAAGGGGCTTTATTGTTATTTTATTAGGGTTAATTAGTTTTGCAAATGCCAATGAATTAGCAGATGTTGGTTTGCCGATTATTACCAACTTTACCCAGGAAGATTATGATGCTCATCATGCCAGTTGGGATATAGAACAAGCCGATAACGGTTTAGTTTATATTTCTAATGGCAATAGCTTGGTTGAATACGATGGCGAAGAATTTAATCGTTATTTCTCACCGAACAAAACGACGATTCGTGATATCGCAGTAGTTGAAGATAGGATTTATGCTGCTACGATTAATACCATTGGCTATTATCAAGCAGATGTTACAGGTGTATTGCAATACCACTCTTTAGATGAGTATGTGGATGAAAAACACAAGCCATTCGATGATACTTTTTCGATAACAGAGTTCAAAAATAAAATTATTTTCAAGGCCATTGGTCATATTTTTATATGGGATGGGGAAAGTGTAAGAACCGTAATAGAAAACACCAAGAGTAAGGTGAAAATTATAGAAAACGATGGCAAACTCTACATAAAACTTTATGGAGATAAAGTTGTTTATGGCCTGGATTTAGAAGCCGAAAACATTTTCAAACCAACTCCTTGGAAGCTACCCGCAAAAGCACAAATTAAAAGTATTTTGACAGATGATGATGGCAATAAAGTGTTTTTCACTGCTCATTTTGGTGTTTACAAGCAAAATAACGGGGGTCTGATTCAAATAGAAAACCTTCTTGACGACAAAGTATTTATTTATGATGCTATCAAGAGCAACAGAGGCTATTACTATGTTGTCACCATAAATTCAGGGTTGTTTATTCTTTCAGGTGATTTTAAACTGTTAAAGAATTACCATGATATTCATGGGTTAAATAACAGTCAGATAATGGCGGTGATGCAGGATAATCAGAACAATATATGGATGGTTGGCAACAAAGGTATCAACTTTATGCGACCACCCAATGAAGTGAGTCGATATGCACAAGATGACAATATCTACGTTTTTAACTTTGTTAATATCCAGGGAAAGCCGAGTTTTGTAGGTAAAAAAATCCAACAACTTCAAACAAATACTGAAAACCCTTTTTATCCTCCTAAATTTTCTGCTTTTGGTGATGTGGAGGGAATAAGTCAGGCACTTGATTTGGTAGATCAGACCTTTTTAGCAGGCAATACTGGATTATATTTAGTTAAAATTAATAATCACCAAATGCTTGAACACGAATTAATTTTTGATAAGACCAAGTTTATATTTGATATTGCAGCAACCGATGATTTTAAAATTATATTCTTTTCAACTGACATAGGAATGTTTTATCTGGAAAACATTGATAATCAATGGCATGCCACGCCAGTCAAAGGCTTGGACTTTGAAGTAAACAGTATAGAAGTGGAAGATAATAGCGTTTTATGGATTGGTTCACGGACATCCGAATTGTACCGTTTAGAAATTGAAACTATGAATACCGAGCGTCAAATTCTTGAAAAATTCACCCAAGAAGATGGATTGGGGGCCAATGTTGTGGTTCCAAACAAGTTAGGAAATGGCATGTTTTTTGGCACCAATGATGGACTTCTTTATTATTCAAAAGTCGATAATAAGTTACAGATGGTCGACGATTGGCCAGAGATATTTACTAGTAAAAACTTTTCAATTGGTCGTTTGTATCAAGATATTAATCAAAGAATATGGTATACCATAGGTGGATTTATGGGGTACATTCAAAAACAACAAGGTAAGTGGATTAACCAGAAAAATTTATTCAGTTATTTTCCCAGTCGTTCTATTAATAACTTTGTAAGTATTGAGCCTGATATCATCTGGTTTATGCAAACAGGTGGAGAAATTTTTCGGATGAATATCAATGAAGTTGAAAATATTGCAAAAATTTCACCACTGTATATCCGTAAAATTCAAAATTCTATCAGTGAAGAGATTATCCAAACAGGTACTATTGATCGGCTTAATAAGGTATTAGATATTGAGTCAAATTCAATTCGTGTGAGCTATGCTTTAGTGGATTTTGCCACACCGAATAAGGCTCTGTACCGGACCAAATTGAAGGGTTCCTACAACCCGCAATGGAGTAAATGGACTAGCGAAACCTACAGAGATTTCACAGAACTTCGTGGCAATGATTATGTTTTAGAAGTTCAGGCAAAAGATGGCTTTGGACGCATTACCGAAAGTACTAAGTTGGATTTTAAAGTTTTGCCGCCTTTTTATCTGAGCAATACGGCTATTGTTATTTATCTGTTTTTATTCTTTACCTTGTTGATATTGACGGCTTGGTTGGTTCAAAGATGGCGCACCAAAAAACTCAAAGCACACAATGTTGAATTGGCATCCTTGGTTGATAGAAAAACGATTGAAATCCAGGGCCATGTGAAAGACTTAGAACAACAGCAGGAGTTAAAAACACGGTTCTTTACCAATGTATCACATGAACTTAGAACACCACTGAGCCTGATAATATTGCCGTTACAAAAACTGATAAAATTAAATCAAAAAAACTTGGACAAAGAGTCTAAGGATTTGCTGTCTTTATCTCTTAAGAATGCCGATGGCATGAAACAGTTGGTGAATGAAGTATTAGACATCAGCCGGTTTGAAGAAAAATCTATGCCTATTGTTGTACAAAAAAATGATTTAGTCGGTTTTGTTGGACATATTTCAGAACAATTCCAACCATGGGCGAATGAGAACAATCAAAAAATCAAGGTGCTTGTTCCTGATGGGCAAATGGAAATGTACTTTGATCGAGACATGTTTGAAAAAATTGTTTCAAATTTATTGACCAATGCCATCAAATACAGCGGAGAAAACACCACAATAAAGGTTTCATTTTTTTCCAATAGTGATAATCTTGGATTTATTATTAAAGACGATGGCATAGGCATCGTTAAAGAACAATGTCAACGTGTGTTTGAACGGTATTTTCAAAGTAACAATCAGAGTAAACAGAAAGATAGCTCAGGGATTGGCTTAGCATTTGTTAAGGAAATGGTTGAATTGCACCAGGGTAAAATAGAATTAACCAGTGATGCAGGGCAGGGTTGTGAGTTTGTTTTAACTTTTAAACCAGGAAATGGACATTTTTCTTTCACTAATCAGCAAGCTGAACTTGAAGTGCTTCAAACACAAAAACGCAGCCACCCTGAAAATACACCTGTGGTTATGATAGTTGAAGACAATACAGATCTCAGAAGTTTTATATGCAAATCTTTATCAGTCAACTATATAGTTATCCAAGCAATCAATGGCGTAGACGCATTGCAGGTCTTGGATCATGAACTTCCAGATTTAATCATCAGTGACATTATGATGCCACAAATGGATGGCATTGAGTTTTTACAAAAATTGCGCAGAAAAGACCAATTTAAAACCATTCCATTTATCTTACTGTCATCAAAATCTTCACAAACCGATAGGCAATTGGGCTTGCAATATGGGGCAGATGATTATTTGACCAAGCCATTTGATATGGATGAATTGTTTCTGCGTGTTAACAATATGATTAATTCTCGGAGATTAATCAGAAATCAAGTATTGCAACAAATCGATGAAATCAAGCAACAAAAATCTGTTGTGTTAAATAGGTTTGAGGAAAAGCTGCGCTATATCATTTTAGAAAACATTTCCAATTCAAAGTTTAACGTCAATAGCTTGGCAGGAATGTTTGGTTTAGAACGTTCGGCACTTTATCGCAAATCAAAAAAAGAGCTTAATATCAGCCCTACTAAATATATTCACCAAGTCCGACTAGAAACTGCCAAAGAGTTATTGGAAAAACAACACATTAGTATTTCAGAGGTAGCCTATGCTACTGGCTTTGAAAGCTTGTCCTATTTTTCCAAGTCATTTAAAAACAAGTATGGACAAGCTCCATCAATTGCCTTTAAGAGCCTGTAAATATAAGATGTGACAAAAGAGAGTGCTTTTAATCCTGTTTGATTTGTCCCGATTCCCAATATTTTCACCATGAAGATAAAGGCTAAATCGATCAAGTTAATTGCATTTAATAGAAGCTATGTACTACCGGAACCGCGACTTTAGTCGTGCTTTACTAGATAATGAGCAGGGCTAAAGTCCCGATTCCGATTGTTTTATATTTTTAACAGGCTCAAAAAATTTTAAAAAAGGGTATCGTGACGTTTTCATTTGCGTCATCTGAGGACAATTGCTTTTGATCCTCAGGATAAGGAGTTCGGTCACTTGTTTAACAATAAGTATTACTGCCTTTTCTGGAGTAATCTGTCCCACGTTTTTAATTCCACGTTTTTAATTTCCAACTTTCCACTTTCAATTAATCATCCCATTTACAAACCACTTTACCACATTGTCCTGATTGCATTAAATCAAAACCGGTTTGAAAATCATCTATAGAAATGGTGTGAGAATGGGCTTTTGATAGATCGAACCCCGTGCGCAGCATTTGTGTCATTTTGTACCAAGTTTCATACATTCTGCGCCCATAAATGCCTTTGATGTCAAGTCCTTTAAAGATGATGTCATCCCAATCTATTTGCGTTGAGCGGGGTAAAATGCCGAGTAGGGCAATCTTGCCGCCGTGGTACATGGCTTTGAGTAAGTCATTAAAGGCTTGTGGGTTTCCTGACATTTCTAAAGCCACATCAAAGCCAGTGATGTTCATTTCGTTCATGACATCGCGCAATCTTTCATGTCTAACATTGATGGTTCTGTCTGCGCCGATGTTTTTTGCCAGTTTTAAACGGTAATCATTGATATCAGTAATCACTACATTGCGCGCTCCAACATGTTTACAAATGCCTGCGGCAATTATGCCAATCGGGCCAGCGCCTGTAATTAAGACATCTTCGCCGATAACATCATAAGCCAAGGCACAATGAGCTGCATTGCCATAAGGATCAAAAAAGGCTGCCAATTCTGATGGGATATCATCGTGAATAGGCCAAAGATTTTTTGCGGGAACCGAAATGTATTCAGCAAAAGCGCCATCGCGATTAACGCCAATACCAATGGTGTTGGGGCATAAATGTTGAGTTCCTGCCCGACAATTACGACAAACGCCACAGGTGATATGACCTTCGGCGCTTACTCTTTGTCCAATATTGTAACCCGCAACTTCACTGCCCAGTTCAACTATTTTTCCGACAAATTCATGACCAATAGTCATCGGGGTTTGGATGGTTTTTTGTGACCACTCATCCCAGTTGTAAATGTGCAAATCTGTGCCACAAATGGCGGTCATTTCAACTTTGATTAATACATCATTGTGTCCGATTTTAGGCGTGGAAACTTCTTGCATCCAAATGCCTTGTTTCCGATGGGATTTAACCAGTGCTTTCATTGGTTTACTCGTCTCATTATTCGTCTCATTATTCTCTTAGGTCTTTTCTTAGAATCTTGCCCACGTTAGATTTTGGCAAATCTTCTCTGAATTCTATATGTCTGGGAACTTTATAACCCGTTAAATGTTCTCTGCAATGGGCTTTAACCGCATCAACGGTCATTGTTGTTTCTACCACTACAAATAATTTAACCACTTCGCCTGATTTTTCATCGGGAATCCCTATGGCTGCTGCTTCAATAATATTGGCATGTAGACAAACGGCATCTTCAATTTCATTGGGGTAAACATTAAAGCCAGAAACCAAAATCATGTCTTTTTTTCGATCTACAATTTTGAAATATCCTTCTTCATTCATTACCGCAATGTCACCTGTTAACAACCAACCATCAACAATAGTTTCTTCTGTTGCTTCAGGCTTATTTAAATATCCTTTCATCACTTGTGGCCCTTTAATGCACAATTCCCCACGTTCGCCAGTTGGCATTACATTGCCATCATCGTCAATAATTTTACATTCTGTTGATGGGATAGGCAGTCCGATCATACCATTGTAATCTTTTAAAGTAGGGGGGTTAATACAAGCAGCAGGAGAGGTTTCAGTGAGCCCGTAGGCTTCTAAAAGTGTCACACCTGTTGTTTGTTTCCATCGGTCTGCGGTATTTTTCTGAACAGCCATGCCTCCACCCAATGCAAATCTGAAGTGACTAAAATCAACATCAGAAAAACCTGGTGTATTTAATAGTCCATTAAATAAGGTATTAACACCTGTCATTGCGGTAAATTTATGCTTGCCGATTTCTTTGACAAATCCTGGCATGTCTCTGGGATTGGTGATTAATATATTTTTTGCGCCGTATTCGGTAAACAGTAAGCAATTGGCATTTAAAGCAAAGATGTGATACAGCGGTAAAGCGGTGATGACAATTTCTTTGCCATCTTGCAAACTGTTTTGATTCCACGTTCGTGTCTGTTCAACATTTGACACCATATTTCTATTGGTTAACATGGCTCCTTTTGACACGCCTGTTGTTCCACCTGTGTATTGTAAAAATGCAATGTCATCAAGAGTGGTTTTACTTTCGGAAAAAGTCAGCGCTTTGCCCTTATTGAGTATTTGATTGAATGTAATGGTATTGTCTAATTTAAAAGCGGGTACCATTTTTTTGACTTTTTTTATCATGAAGTTCATGAAAGAACCTTTGAGCCCCAGCAAATCTCCAATCTGTGTCGTTATTACTTGCTCCACTTTGGTTTCATTTATCACTTCAGCTAAAGTACAAGCATAGTTTTCAATCACAATAATGGCTTTTGCTGATGAATCATTTAATTGGTGCTTTAATTCCCTAGGTGTATAAAGAGGGTTAGTGTTAGTAACAACCATTCCTGCTCTCAAAATACCAAATACAGCAATAGGATACTGCAATAAATTGGGCAACATAATGGCGATGGTGTCACCTTTCTTAAAGCGAGATTGTAAGTATGCTGCAAGATTTTTACTCATTTCATCAAGCTCGCCATAGGTAATACTTTTGCCGAAATTAACATAAGCTGTTTTACTTGCATGTTTCTTACAGGCTGTTTCTAACATTTCTGCTACTGAATTATAAGACAGCTCGCCGATAAATTCCGGCATGTTTTTAGGATAGGATTTTAACCAAGGTTTTGAGTTTGACACATTTTTCTCCGACTTAAATTTTATAATTGTATATTGATTGAGCTATTATTCTAAAACAATTCTGCCCATTTGAAAATTAAAATATTATATTAGTGACGAAGTCATGATAAACTTTACCATTATTGACGATAAATTTATGATTTAATGATTGATTCTACCATTGTTGTGAGTTCACCAAGCCCTCACGCTGTTGCAGTTTTATTGCTTACTTTAGTGGCTTTAATTCTGTTTACCCGAGAAAAGATTCCTTTGCAAACATCTAGCTTGTTTGTTTTGTGTGCCTTAATTCTTGGTTTTGAGCTATTTCCCTATCAACTGCCCAATGGTGATACATTTAGCACCAAAGTTTTTTTTGCGGGTTTTGGCAACCAAGCCTTAATAGCTGTATCTGCACTAATGGTTGCTGGTCAAGCATTGGTTAGAACTGGTGCAATGGAACCCATTGGTCGATTATTGGCGAAACTTTGGCGTATAAGTCCATCATTTAGCCTTTTATTAACATTAATTACAGGTGCAGTACTAAGTGCCTTTGTTAACAATACACCGATTGTGGTTTTATTGTTGCCTATACTGGTCAATGTTTCTCTGCGAACCGGTCAATCTCCCTCTGGTACATTATTGCCAATGGGTATGGCGACTTTATTGGGTGGCATGGCAACAACCATCGGCACATCAACCAATTTATTGGTGGTTAAAGTAGCAGAAGATTTAGGAGTGCCAGAATTTGGCATGTTCGACTTTGTATTGCCAGTAGCCTTAACCAGTGTTGTGGCTATTTTGTATTTGTGGTTAATTGCTCCGATGATAATTCCTGAGAGATCTCCGCCCTTGCAAGATACTTCGCCCAGAGTGTTTACGGCTGAAATCGAGGTGATTAAAGGGGGTTATGCGGATGGTCAAACTTTGGCAAATATCCGCAATAAATTGGGCAGTGATGCCAATATTGAAAGGATTATTCGTTCCGGTAATTTATCGGTTGCTACTTTGCCAGATGTGATTATTCATACCGGCGATAGACTTGTTATTAAAGATACTTCTGAATTTTTACGAGAATACGAACAGGAATTGGGTGGACAATTATTTGCTGGCAACAATGAAGTGGATGAAGATCATCCATTAAAAGATGGAGATCAACGGATTGCCGAAGTTGTGGTTGTTTCTGGGTCAACCTTAGACAGGGTTAGGATTGGAGATGCGAGATTGAATTCAAAATACGGCTTAACTTTATTGGCCGTTCATTCAGAAGGCAAGGCCACACAGGCTCGCTCTAAAGGAATCAATGAACTGTTGTTGCGGGCTGGGGATGTGTTGTTGGTGCAAGGTTCATTGGATGCAATTAGAGAAGTTAAGTCAACGGGAACATTGTTGGTTTTGGATGGCGGCGAAGAATTACCTCATACCGAAAAAGCACCCTTGGCATTGATGGTAATGGGTTGTATCGTTGGCTTAGCAGCGTTTGGGATTTTGCCAATAGTTGTCAGTTCAGTAATAGGTTGTTTGGTTTTGATTGTTACCGGTTGCTTGCGCTGGCAGGATGCTACTCAAGCCTTGAGCACACAAGTAATATTTATTATTGTTGCCTCGCTGGGCTTAGGAGTGGCATTGATACAAACTGGTGGAGCAGACTATTTGGCCAGTTTGTTTGTTGCCAGTACCTCAGGATTTCCTCCTGGTGTTATATTGGCAATATTGATTTTTTCTATGGCAGTGATGACCAATGTGGTTTCAAACAATGCAGCTGCAGTTATTGGTACTCCTATTGCGGTCAGTATAGCCCAAACTCTGGGCATGCCTGTTGAGCCATTTGTATTGGGCGTTTTATTTGGAGCGAATATGAGTTATGCTACACCTATGGCTTATCAAACCAATTTATTGGTGATGAATGCTGGTGGTTATAAGTTTTCAGATTTTGTCAAAGTAGGGGTTCCTTTGGTGATTATTAATTGGCTCATGTTATCAGCAATATTGACTTGGGTTTATAAACTTTAAAATTAGAGAATAGGTAAAAGTAAGGGTAAAATTATGGGTGAAATGAATATATCAAGAGAGCAATCAGATCGTGATCGCAGACGATTTATGCGCGCAGTTCTCAATGATTTGAATGCACTTGAATTGATGATTGATAATGGTTTAATCGAATCTGGGATTACACGGATTGGAGCTGAACAAGAAATGTTTCTTGTGGATAAAGATTTCTCTCCTTCTTGTAAATCTATCGAAATACTCAAGGATATCAAAGACGATAGATTCACCTTTGAGTTGGCCAAATTTAACTTAGAAGCCAATCTCACCCCGTGTGAACTCAAAGGTAATTGCTTTAGACAGCTTGAAAACGAAATCAATGAAACTTTGATGATTGCCAAAAGTGCCGCAGCCAAACACAACACACAAATAGTATTGGCAGGTATTTTGCCGACGTTGAAACAATTGGATTTAACTCTGGATAATATGGTTCCTATTGACCGTTATTTTGAGTTAAATGAAACCTTAAAAAAGATGAGGGGTTCAGACTTTAGGTTAAATATTCAAGGCATAGATGAACTATCGATTACCCATGATTCTTATATGTTGGAAGCACTGAACACCAGTTTTCAAGTGCATCTTCAAGTAAGCAGTGAAGATTTCGTGCACAAATACAATATAGCGCAAGCCATTACTGCACCAGTTATGTCAACTGCGGTTAATTCTGGCTTAATTCACCACAACAGGTTATGGCACGAATCTCGCATAGCCGTTTTTCAAAATTCAGTCGATACCCGTTCTGATGCTCACCAACAAAGAGGGATATTGCCCAGAGTCTATTTCGGCAAACAATGGGTCAAATCAATTTGTGATATATTTAGGGAAGATATATCTCGTTTTCATGTGGTATTAACCGCTGATTTTGATGAAGATCCAGTGGGTATGTTGGAGCGAGGCATTACTCCAAAATTAAAAGCATTGATGTTGCACAATGGTACGGTTTATCGCTGGAATCGTCCTTGTTATGGTGTGGTAGATAATGTTCCGCATTTGCGCATTGAAAACAGAGTGTTGCCTGCTGGTCCAAGTGTTATTGACGAAGTAGCAAATGCTGCGTTTTTCGTGGGATTAATGGTGGGAATGTCGAACAAGTATGAAGACATAACCCAAGTTCTGAGATTTTCAGATGTTGCCAATAATTTTCTAAACTCCACAAGAATTGGTTTAGAGGCCAAATTTCACTGGACTGATCATAAGGTGATTACTGCCTCGAAATTGATACTGGAGGAACTGTTGCCCATAGCCAGAGATGGTTTGTTGCAAGAAGGCTTAGATAGCCAAGACATTGATCGGTATCTTGGTGTTATTGAAGAAAGAACCATAAGCAAACAAACCGGCGCGAAGTGGGCAATCAAGTCCATTACCGAAATGGATGAAAACATACTGCCAGATGAAAAAGTCAGGTCTATTACCTCAGAAATGATTGTCAATCAAAAAACCGATGAGCCTGTACACAAATGGAAGTTGGCTCAATTGTCAGATAACTTAGACTGGCGAGCGACATTTTTGCGTTTGGGTCAATTTATGAGCGAAGAATTGTTCACGGTTAGGCCCGACGATTTGCTTGATTTGGCAGCAAGTATCATGGACTGGAAATACGTCAGACATGTGCCGGTAGAAGACGATGAAGGCAAAATTGTTGGATTAATTTCACACCGAGCAATATTAAGGGAAGTGGCAAGAGGCAGAAGCAACTCGAAAGATCCTGCCGCAGTTAAAGATGTGATGCGCACCAATCCCATTACGGCTACTCCAGAGACATTAACTGTCGATGCTATTAGGGTCATGAGAAAGAATAAATTGGGCTGTTTGCCGATTGTCAATAAAGGCAAGCTAGTTGGAATCATTACCGACCATGACTTGATAAATGTAGCGAGCAAGTTGTTAGAAGAATACTTAGATGATTTTAACAAAGACACATGAAAATAGCGATATT
>CAZLZZ010000112.1:0-11614 GCA_964564165.1 uncultured Alcanivoracaceae bacterium
TGAGAAAACTAGATTGTATAAATTAGACAGAACTTATTAATTGCAGTACTAGTCATAAAACCCAGCGAATCTAAACAAAGATTGTTTATGTTGAAGTATTCTAATAAGATGGAATAACAAACAACCATAAATTTAACATGAAAAAAATACTTATTATCGCATTATTTGCCCTATTCAGTTTCAACGCGCCTCTTTTGGCGAAACAAGAAATTGAAGATTCAGTGGTTAAAATCTTCGCCGCCAAACAATCGCACAATTACAATGAACCCTGGAAAAGCAACAGTATTCGCCGCTCTTATGCCACAGGTTTCATCATTGATAACAACCGTATATTGACCAATCCCCATGCCGTTTCCAATGCACGGTATATACAAGTACGATTTGGCAATGACCCCAGAAAAAAAGATGTGCAGGTTGAATATATTTCAGATGATTATGACTTGGCAATTTTGAAGTTTTCCGATACAGCAGATATTCCAAAAATAAAACCATTGAAATTTTCTGACTCATTAAAACTAAAAGAAAAGGTAGTGGTTTATGGTTATCCCATGGGTGGTGATAAGTTGAGCATTACCGAGGGAATCATTTCACGAATCCAATTACACACCTATGCTTTTTCACAAAAAAAATACACCACCATGCAAACCGATGCAGCGATTAATCCTGGCAACAGTGGTGGACCAGTTCTACTTGATGGCAAGGTTATTGGCGTGGCTTTTCAAGGCATATCTCGTGCCAACAATATCGGCTATATGATTCCTGCGCATATTGTTAAACATTTTTTAGAAGACGTTAAAGACAAACAGTACGATGGTATTCCAACACTGGGAATCAAATGGATGCCGTTAGAAAGCAGCATACACCGCAATATGCTGGGCATGAAAGACAAGGAAACCGGTGTATTAATCAAAAAAATCAATCCCTTTGCTAAAATAAATAATCTCTTAAAAAAGAATGATGTGCTTTTAAGTATTGAGAATTTCGATATTGGTATTGATGGCAGTATCCAATTCAACAGCAACGCCAGAATTGGCTTTAGTTCTATTTTAGAATACAAGAAATTTGGCGACAGCATTAAAATTGAGTTTCTAAGAGATGGCGAACGTCAAAGCGTAACATTCAAACTGCAAAAGCCCGATAAAAAAGCCGTGGTTGATGTGTATAAAAGTGACACACCTCCTTCTTATTTTATCACCTCAGGTTTTGTTTTTGAAAAATTGAGCATCAATTATATCAATCAATACAACGCCGCCCTTCGCAACCGGGCTTATACACCTTATGATTTGATAAAATTGATTGACGACTATCCAGAAGGAATCGACGAAATTGTTTTTATCGTTACTGTGCTTCCCGATGAATCTAATGAAGGTTATCAAAATTTGCGCAATATTGCGATCAAACAAATCAATGGTGAAAAAATCATTAATTTCCAAGACTTCATACAAAAAATCAAAGCAAAAAGATACGCAGTGCTAACCGATTTTAAAGACAATTCTTTTGTTATTGACAATGAGTTATCAGATAAAAGAGATGCGAAAATCAAAGAAGTCTACAATATTTCTTCGTTACTTTCTAAAGATTTAAAACTCTCAATATTTAACAATGTTCAGTGATTTAACCCGAGTTTTGGTTCCACTGCTTGATGTTGAATAGTTAGTGCTTGACCGAGAAAGAATATTCTACTGCGGAAAAGCTGGGCTTTGCCAAAATTCCTCATTATTTGAGGAGAATAATGGAAAATTTTGGTCAAATCCTAAAAAGTAAAGACCACTCCAACACCATTCCTGACAGGGTATAAATCGCATCATTGGAGAAAGCAAATATCCACCCATGAGCCACAAAAACTACAATACACTGCACCTTGTCACCGTCGATAAAAATGGCGACACCGCCTCAACTGTGTTAAATATTGAAATGCCACAATAATTTAGCTGAAGATATAAATTGATTTAAAGATTAAATGCTTACCTGTATAATCTTTTGCCTTATACCATCATAAAAAATTGTCATTATGAATATATCATATCGCAAAGCTTTGCCCAATACCAAACTCGATTATTTCGACACCAAACAAGCCATTGAAGATATCCAAATTGGGGCTTATGCCAAACTGCCATATACATCAAAAGTATTGGCCGAAAATCTCGTACGCAGATGTCCGCCAAAAGATTTAACCGCATCCTTAACCCAACTTATCCAGCGCAAAAGCGACTTAGACTTTCCATGGTTTCCCGCACGTGTGGTCTGCCATGATATTTTAGGGCAAACAGCATTTGTCGATTTAGCCGGCTTGCGTGATGCTATTGCTGAAAGAGGCGGTGACCCTGCACAGATTAATCCAGTGGTGCCAACGCAATTGATTGTTGATCATTCACTTGCGGTCGAACACGCAGGGTTTGAGAAGGATGCGCTTGAAAAAAATCGAGCCATTGAAGACCGCCGCAATGAACACCGTTTTCATTTTATTGACTGGTGCAAAACAGCCTTTAAAAATGTCAATGTTGTGCCCCCAGGCAATGGCATAATGCATCAAATCAACTTGGAGCGCATGTCACCTGTTATTCAAACTCGTGCGGGCGTGGCATTTCCTGACACGTTGGTTGGTACGGATTCGCACACACCGATGGTTGATGCCTTGGGTGTGATTGCCATCGGCGTTGGCGGTTTGGAAGCAGAAAGTGTTATGTTGGGTCGTCCATCCTATATGCGACTGCCTAATATTATCGGTGTGGAATTGACGGGTAAACCACAAGAAGGCATCACTAGCACCGATATAGTTTTAGCCATTACTGAATTTTTACGCCATGCAAAAGTGGTTTCAAGCTTCATAGAATTTTATGGCGAAGGTGCAGCCGCCTTAACATTGGGTGATAGAGCCACCATCTCCAATATGACACCAGAATTTGGTGCAACCGCTGCTATGTTCTATATCGACCAGCAAACCATAGACTACCTGCGATTAACAGGACGCGAAGAAGAGCAAATTAAACTGGTAGAAACCTACGCCAAACAAACAGGCTTATGGGCTGATGATATGGTCAATGCCGAGTATGAACGGGTACTGACTTTTGATTTATCCTCGGTTGGACGTAATCTAGCAGGTCCATCGAATCCACATGCCCGATTGGCTGTTAAAGATTTAGCCAAAAAAGGCATTACTGGCGATTACAGTTATCAAGATGGACAAATGCCAGATGGTGCTTGTATTATTGCAGCAATTACTTCTTGCACCAATACCAGTAATCCCCGTAATATGATCGCCGCAGGCTTAATTGCTCGCAATGCCAACAAACTTGGCTTAACTCGCAAACCATGGGTCAAAACATCTCTTGCTCCAGGTTCAAAAGCGGTAACCTTGTATTTAAAAGAAGCCAATTTATTATCAGAACTAGAACAGCTAGGGTTTGGTGTTGTTGGTTATGCTTGTACCTCGTGCAATGGCATGAGTGGTGCATTAGACCCAAAATTAAAACAAGAAATTGAAGAAAGGGAGCTTTACGCAACAGCTGTTCTTTCAGGCAACCGTAACTTTGATGGACGTATTCATCCCCACGCCGAGCAAGCATTTCTCGCCTCCCCTCCATTGGTTGTCGCTTATGCCATTGCAGGTTCAATTCGCTTTGATATTGAAAAAGATACATTGGGCATTGATAAAGATGGCAACAATATAACCTTAAAAGACATTTGGCCAACCGATAAAGAAATCAATGAAGTGATTGCTAAAAGCGTTAAGCCTGAGCACTTTAGAAAAGTTTATGAGCCGATGTTCAAGCTCAATGTTACCACCAACAACGATACCAAGCCATTGTATGATTGGGATGAAACAAGCACCTACATCCGCCGCCCACCGTATTGGGAAGGCGCACTGGCTGCCGAACGGACTATGCAAGGCATGCGACCACTGGCAGTACTCGGTGACAATATAACCACCGACCACCTATCACCATCCAATGCCATCCAGCTATCTAGCGCCGCAGGAGCGTATTTAGACAAAATGGGCTTGCCCGAAGTGGACTTTAACTCGTATGCGACACACAGAGGCGATCACCTAACCGCACAACGTGCCACCTTTGCTAATCCTAAACTATTAAACGAAATGGTCAAAGATGAAAACGGCGCAATCATCCAAGGCTCTCTTGCTCGCTTAGAACCAGAAGGCACACAAATGCGCATGTGGGAAACCATCGAAACTTATATGCAACGAAAGCAACCTTTAATCATAATTGCAGGCAAGGACTACGGACAAGGTTCATCAAGAGACTGGGCGGCCAAAGGCGTACGACTAGCAGGTGTAGAAGTATTACTTGCCGAAGGTTTTGAAAGAATTCACCGCACCAATTTACTCGGCATGGGCGTTTTACCCTTAGAATTCACCAACGGCGAAACCCGCAAAACCTACAATATTGACGGCACAGAAACCTTTGATGTACAAGGTGAAATTGCACCAAATTCCCAAATGTCAGTTATTATGACAGATAAAAATGGTGAACAATTGACCATTCCAGTTAAATGCCGATTGGATACTGCTGATGAAATTTTAGTTTATGAAGCAGGTGGGGTTTTGCAGCGTTTTGCTAATGAGTTTTTAAGTAATTCTAAGTAACACAGAGGTTCACAGAGGAGTCGCAGAGTTACACGGAGATTTGAACTCGATCCCACGCTCCGCGTGGGATATACATACTAATTTATTAGACAAAATTAACAAAAATATAATGTCGCTTTTTTGCCATACCAGACCCAGCTGTAGAGACGGCGATTTATCGCGTCTATGTCTGGCGTATTAATTCACCTGCAAGATTAGACGCGATAAATCGCCGCCCCTACAATAATTGTTCAGTTATTGGGAAACACAACGGAAAAACACAATGGAACAAAATGGGACGCCCTCCATATTTAGCAGCTAAAAACTAAAGTTGCGTTTTATTCTAAATTAGCAATTTCTAGTTAAAATATTGACTTTATGTATCGATAAGGCTATCGTATTACGAACACTTAATCGATAAACAATATGAACACAGTTACAGTTTCTCCAAAATTTCAGGTGGTGATTCCTAAAATTATACGCGAATCAATGGGAATTTTTTCAGGTCAAAAAGTGCAAATGTTGGTTTACAATGATCGCATTGAATTGATTCCTATTCGTGCAATTAAAGAGCTTAAAGGTTTTTTAAAAGGCATTGATACGGATATTAATCGAGAGGATGATCGCTTGTGAATGTCGCAGATTCATCGGCGTGGCTGTCGTATTTTGCAGAAGACAATAATGCTAAAAACTTTGCAACAGTAATCGAAGATACTGAAAATTTGATTGTACCAAGTATTACCCTAACCGAGGTTTTTAAAGTTGTGTATAGGCAAACAAATGAAAACAAAGCCTTGATTGTTATTGCTCACATGCAACAAGGCAAAGTGGTTGCTTTAGATGAAGAGTTATCTTTATCAGCTGCTCGATTTGGATTAAGGCACAAGTTGCCACTTGCTGATAGTATAATCTATGCCACAGCTTATAAATATGATGCCGAAATCTGGACCCAAGATGTTGATTTTGAAAATCTTGATAACGTTAATTATTTTGCAAAGAGTTAGAAAAATCACTACTGTCCCGTGAACTCGTTCCAACGCCCCGCGTGGTAATGCATACTAAATCATTAATACCTTGTAATTGATGATATACACTACCACGCAGAGCGTGGGAGCGAGCAGTTCTCTTAACCAAAATATATTCCACTCTTTCTGTGTTGTGTCATTTTTACTTCAATCATCATTTCTTAGTCGTATTTTTCCAAAATAAATTTAATTTTTCCATGGCCTTGAATAAGATACTGTTTTTTGAGTATTCGCCATTGATAAGTAATCCAGCTGGTTGTTTGCATAGAATTTCTAAGGCCTGAGTCACATGACTGACTGCATGCACAGAAAACTGACCTTCTTTTACGGCTTGTTGTACGTCGGTTCGCAACATTAAATCTCCAGCATTGGATTCGGGGATAATCACCCCTTGGGTGCCGGTAAAACCTTGGGCTTTGCAAGTATCAAAAAAGCCTTCTATCTTTTCATTCACACCACCTATGGCTTGTAATCTACCATGTTGATCGATTGCTCCTGTCATGGCATATTCTTGGCTAATAGGAATATGGGTAATAGCAGAAATTAAACAACAAAATTCAGCACCCGATGCCGAATCACCATCGATTCCGCCATAGGATTGTTCAAAAGCAATTGATGCACTAAAAGTCAACGGATGAGAAGTTGGCAATAGGTGGCGCAATAATCCTCCAAGAATAGCAAAACCCTTGGTATGAATTGAACCTGACATATCGGCTCGGCCTTCAATATTTATCACACCCGCACGTCCTGGGGCTACCGTTGCGGTAATGCGCGAGGGAAATCCATAAACCACAGGACCTGAATGTATCACAGCTAACCCATTGATTTCACCCACTTGTGTGCCATTGGTAAATAAATTAATCGTACCATTAGATAACATTTGTTGGAATTTGTTGGAAGCCAGCCCACCACGCAGTTTTGTTCGAATGATGGCATTGTTGACATGTTGTTGGGTAATCAACTTTGAGCTTTCTTTGCTTGCAAGGTATTGGGCTTCTCGGGCCAAATCAGCCACTCTTGGGAAATTTGTGGTTAATTTGTTGTTTCTTGAACATATTCTGGCACCATGCTCAATCAAAGCAGCAACACCGGTATTGTCAAAATGCAATAGGTTTTCTTGTCGCACCATTCTTGAGATGACTGCGGCATAATTTTGGTAGCTTTCGGGGCTTCTATCAATTTCAGAATCAAAATCTACCAGCACTTTAAACAAGTCAGGGAAATCAGGATCATGATTGTCCAGCATATAGTAAGTTCTGGCATCGCCAAGAATAATTACCCTTACATTTAGCGGAATGGGTTCTGGCTTCAGTGTGGGCTGGGAAAATGGCCAAGACATTTCGGCAGGAACAATTTCTAATAATTGATTTTTTATAGTTCTGGTCAGTATTTTCCAAGCGCCTGCTTCAGACAATAACTCTCTGGCATCTAAAACTAAAAACCCACCATCGGCACGCATCAAAGTGCCAGCAGTTATACTCATGTGATCTGAAAGTTCTGGTCCTTTCTCGCCCCACTTTGATTCAATCGTCCCCAATAACTTGGCCAATGTTGGCACTCGTTCAACAATAATAGGGCAATCGGTATTTTTCTTATGCGAGACTAAAATGTTAACACTGTATCTTAAATGCGGGTAAAACTGCTCTTTTTGAGAATAGAAAAATTGTTCGATAACATCCTCTGCTACATCATCTAAATACTCTTGAACATTGGTGGTATGAAATCTCTTTGAAATTCCAGCAGTTTGTGCGTTCAGCAATTGTCGTGCTTTTTTTTCGATTAGTTCCTGAATACTTTCTGCTTGACCATACTTGATGTGATTGACTTCTTTCATCATATCTTCAAGTTTAAGGTTAAACTTAGCGATGTTTTCTTGTATGGTTTTTTGTTGGTCTGGCTTGATTTTGCCTTCTTTTAATAACTCCTGCCATTGCTCTGGATTTACCGGCTTGTCTTCAAATAAGGGAGAAATGACTGTTTGCATACCGTTGTCTGTTTTATAATTGACCAGAACCAGTTGCTTTTTAGTCAGCTCTTTCTCAAAGGGATCGGAGAGTTTTTTGATGATTTCTTGGTTCTTGGTTTCGATAGCAAGCTTTTTATTTTTAACAGAATCTGACTCCAGCTGATTGTTTAGATCCTTGGTGATGTAATCGGAAAGTTTTTTCATCCAACGTTTGAAAAATTTAGCCTCTCCTGCTGGTAGTGTAATTAAGCGGGGTCGATCGGGCTGTAAGAAGTTTGCCACATAACACTGGTCACTCTTTTCTTGCATTTGTGGGTGGCTGTTGCGCAAGAAAGTGCAAATCATTTCTAAACGTCCGGTTCCTTGCAAACCACGAACGAAGGCATTTTGCCCAAAGGAGCGGCTTTCGATCGAATATTGTAAGGCATCCAAAGCTTCTTTTCGACCGATAATATTGGCCACAGGTTCAACATCTTTGGTGGTTTTGAAATTTAATTCTTTGGCATCACAACTCCATCTGACTTGTTGCCAGTTGAGTTTTGTTTTTTTTATGGTTTCATTTGTCATAATTGTTTCAATTGCCTTGCATAAGTTGTTTTCTGATTATACATTCAAAAAATCATTAAAAGAATCATTATTTGTGTAATAGTATGAGCGATATAAAACCCATAGTCATTTTAAAATTTGGTGGCACCAGTGTTTCTAACCTTGAACGTTGGAAACAAGTGCTTAAGATTATCAACTTGCGTTTAAAACAAGGTTTTCGAGTGGCAATTGTACATTCAGCTAAGTCTGGGTTGACCAATTTACTCGAATCCTTTTCTGTATCAAAAGACAAACAATATATCAGTGAAATTTCTGATTCGGTGACAACTCTTGCCACAGAGCTTGCTGTCGAATTTGACCCAAGTGAGTCTATTGAGCAATTGGATAGTTATTCTGACAAAGCGCAACTATCGACTTATGATATTGCCCATATTTTAAGCCTAGGCGAGACCATGACCAATGAATTGGCATATCTGTACCTATCTCAGCATTTGGATATTGAAAAACTAGATCCTAAAAATTTATTTATCAGCAGTGCTGATGATGATCGTTCACAAGACAGCAGAATATTATCCGCTAAATGCAGTATAAAAACCACTCAATTAAACAAAGAATGTGCCATTATGCCGGGATTTATTGCAGCAGATTCTGATGACAACACCATAGTTTTAGGCCGTGGTGGCTCTGATACTTCAGCTGCATATCTGGCTGTTGCATTCAATGCGCAAAGAGTTGAAATTTGGACAGATGTTCACGGAATTTTTAGCGCCAACCCACATGTGGTACCTACGGCAAGACTGATTGAAAAAATCGGCTACGAAGAAGCCAGAGAAATAGCTGCAAGTGGTGGCAAGGTCTTGCACCCACGTTGTATCTTGCCCGCAGAAGAGAACAATATTCCTATTCACATCTACAATTCGAAAGATTTGCAAGCCACCGGAACAGTCATTCAAAAAGGTTACGAATCCACCAGTCCACGGGTTCGTGCAATCAATGTCAGACACAAAATCACCTTGGTGTCGATGGATTCTATGAATATGTGGCATCAAGCAGGGTTTATGGGAAAGATCTTTGCGGTTTTTGAAAAATTGGGCTTATCAGTAGATATTGTAGTTACGGCTCAAACCAACGTAACTATTTCTCTGGATACCGCCGATAATATTATCAATAAAGACATTTTGCAAAATTTAAAAAATCAACTCATGGTGTTTTGCGATGTGACTATTTATAAAAACTGTTCGGCGGTTACTTTAGTGGGCTACAGAATGCGCGCATTGTTGGGAGAAATTGCCCCGATTATTTCCAATTTTGCCGAACAACGTATTTATTTGACCTCACAATCGTCCAATGATTTGAATACCAGTATTGTGGTGGATGAAGATCAAGCGGATAAGTTGTTGATTGCACTGCATGATGGTTTGATTGCAGAAAATGCCAATCAATATGGTTTTGGAGACACTTGGGAGCAGCTGATTAACAAACAAATAGACAATCAAACAGACAAACAATACATTCCCGACAGTTGGTGGCAAACCCAACGGGATAAATTAATAGAACTGGCTGAGACACAATCACCGTGTTATGTGTACGATAAAAACACCATCATTCAGCAGGTTAAATTATTGCAGTCATTAACCAGCGTTGATCAGATATTTTTTGCCATGAAGTCGAATCCCAATAGAGATGTTTTGAAAACCATATATCAACAAGGCATTGGACTTGAGACGGTCTCGCCTGGTGAAATTCAAAGAATTGAAGAAACTATTGAGGATTTGAACCCGAACAATGTTCTTTTTACGCCCAATTTTGCCGCAATTGATGAGTACCAAGCAGCTTTTGATAAAGGCTTTCATGTGACCATTGATAATAAGTTTATCCTTGAGCAGTATCCCGATGTGTTTAAAGGACAAAGTATCTTAGTGAGGTTGGATCCTGGTCATGGCAGCGGACACCACCGCTATGTACGTACCGCTGGAGAGCAGTCTAAATTTGGTATTCATCATTCTGAATTGCACGACTTAAAAGCCTTTTGTGATGCCAACAATATTACCGTTAAAGGGTTACACGCACATGCTGGCAGCGGTATTTTAGAACACCAAAACTGGCAAAGAATTATTCAATATTTAACCGACCAAATTTCAATTTTTAATGACGTTGAAATCATCAACATGGGCGGTGGATATGGAATAACTGAAAACCCCTATGAACAAGGGTTAAATATGCAAAAATTAGATGCCATCATCTTGTCTTTTAAAGAAAACCATCCTCAGATTAAATTTTGGATGGAACCTGGGCGATTTTTAGTCGCCAATGCAGGCGTGTTATTGGCGAAAGTCACACAAACCAAGGTCAAAGGAAATAGCGGTTATATAGGCTTGGAAACCGGCATGAACAGCTTGATTCGGCCAGCATTGTATGGCTCATGGCACAATATTGTGAATCTTTCTCAACTTGATGAACCTACAGACATTACTGCCACAGTGGTTGGTCCAATATGTGAAACTGGTGATATTTTGGGAGTTGATAGAAAGCTACCAACAACCCAGGCAGGAGATGTGTTTTTAATCGCAAACTGTGGTGCTTATGGCTACTCCATGGCTTCCAGATACAACTTGCGTGAACCCGCTCAAGAAATCTTTAAAATTGATTGATTTTATGACTCAAATTCCGATAGTAAAAATATGATTATTGCTCTTTTATTCACTTACCCAGTTGAAAAGTGCTATTCATATTGCTATGTTTTATAGCAATAGGTGCAATAGTATTTACCTTTCTTGAAACGCTCAGTGTAAAATACTGCCTTTAACTTTCAACCTTTAACTTTCAACCTTTAACTTTAACCTTAAATTATAGAGTTGCACTATGTTTAATCTAAACGATACTATCGCGAAAACTGATCCTGAATTGTGGGATGCCATTGTCGCTGAAAACCAACGCCAAGAAGACCACATTGAATTGATTGCATCAGAGAATTATACCTCACCTGCAGTGATGGAAGCACAGGGCTGCCAGATGACCAATAAATATGCCGAAGGTTATCCTGGTAAGCGCTATTATGGTGGTTGTGAGCATGTAGATGTTGCTGAGAAACTGGCTCTTTCTCGGGTTAAAGAATTGTTTAATGCAGATTACGCCAATGTGCAACCACACTCAGGTTCGCAAGCCAACCAAGCGGTTTATTTGGCATTGCTACAACCAGGTGATACCATTTTGGGCATGAGTTTAGATCATGGAGGACATTTGACTCATGGCTCAAAGGTGAACATTTCTGGCAAGTTATTTAATGCGGTTCAGTATGGTATTGATGAGAAAACTGGAGCTATTGATTTTGAGAATGTTCGCCAAATGGCATTAAAGCACAAGCCTAAAATGATCATTGGCGGTTTTTCGGCTTATTCTAAAAAAATTGATTGGCAACAATTTCGCGTAATTGCCGATGAAGTTGGCGCATATTTTATGGTAAATATGGCTCATGTTGCGGGTTTGGTGGCTACC
>CAZLZZ010000113.1:0-11587 GCA_964564165.1 uncultured Alcanivoracaceae bacterium
TGGTCTTCTGTTAAATTAAAATTCATATTGTTCTCATGGTTATTCAAGGAGCGCTGAGATACGCTGAGTATTTATCAATACAATCCTCTGCGTAACTCTGCGTTCCTTGTTGTTTTACTATCGTAAATTAATCGATAAATTCGGCGCTCCACCATCTGGTATATCACTTTCAAACCATCGTGATGTCACGGTTTTGGTTTCGGTATAAAAACGCACCGCTTGTTTACCATAAGCATGTTGGTCACCATAAAATGATTTTCTCCAACCTGTGAAAGAGAAAAATGGCAAGGGCACTGGTATCGGGATATTAATTCCAACTTGTCCTACCTTGATTTCATGTTGAAATTTACGGGCAGCGGCTCCTGAATTGGTAAAGATGGATGTGCCGTTTCCATAAGGGTTGTCATTTATTAATTTAATCGCATCTTCTAAGCTATCGGCATACATCAAACACAAAACTGGACCAAAAATTTCATTGTGATAAATTGACATGTCAACGGTCACATCAGTAAATAATGTTGGCCCTACAAAGTTACCATTCTCATAGCCTTCAACTTTATAATCGCGACCATCCAATAATAATGTCGCACCATCATTTACACCTTGGGTAATTAATCCTTCTACACGGGTTTTGGCTTGTGCGTTTATCAATGGACCATAAGATGACTCTTCATTCTTCCAGTAATTGGGTTTCAACTTCTCCATAGCTGCCTTCAAATCATCTTGCCAATCTTTGGCCTGGCCAACCAGAACACACACAGAAATTCCCATACAACGCTGCCCAGCTGCACCACAAGCGGCGCCAACCAAACCATTAATCACTTGGTTTTTATTGGCATCGGGCATAACCACTAAATGATTTTTTGCACCGGTAAAGGCTTGTACACGTTTTAAATTATCAGTGCCAGTTTTGTAGATATGCTCACCTACTCCAACAGAACCGACAAAAGAAATGGCTTGTATATCTTCATGGTTCAACAATTGATTGACTTGGTCTTTTCCACCGTGAATAACTTGTAACACATCACGGGGAAATCCTGCCTCATAAAACAATTCTGCCAATCTGTTTGGTGTTTTGGGATCTTGCTCAGATGGTTTTAATATAAAAGTATTGCCACAAACAATAGCTAAGGGAAACATCCATAAGGGAATCATCGCTGGGAAATTAAACGGTGTTATACCCACACAAACACCCAAAGGCTGTATAACTGAATAAGTATCGATACCATTAGCGACATTTTCAACATATTCGCCCATCATCATTGAGGCAACACCTGCGGCATGTTCAGCTACTTCAATACCACGCCAAACATCACCTTTGGCATCTTCGAATGTCTTGCCTGTTTCTTCTGCTAGGATTTCAGCAATTTCATCGTGGTGCTTCTTTAATAAATGCTGATATTTCAAAACCATGCGAGCTCGCACAGGTACTGGCACTTCTTTCCATGTTTCAAAAGCAGACTTGGCTGATGAGACGGCTAACTCAACTTCATCATGGGTTGCAAATGGCACTTGGTATAAAACTTCTTGATTGGCTGGATTGGTAACATCTAACCAAAATTCTGATTGACTGACAACAGACTTTCCATCAATAAATAGTTTGATTTTTTCTAACATAATAGTCCCCTTATAGGTATTTAGATAAATTCACATCGAAAATTTTGCGATATATTGTACCACTTTAATAGAGTTTTAGCTAAAATAAAAACAGCATTATCAGGCTAATATTATTTATTATAGACATAAATAAAAGTCATGCGAAATGATTTTTTTAGAGAGCCCAAAGACTATAGAACATAGGTCTTAAATTGTTTCAGGAGCAAAACCCGTTACACTTTTCAGCAAGATTGTTGTAAAAAAAAATTGGAATCGCGACTTTCACAGTCTATTTAGTGCTTAAACAAAATTTGAGTCGCGGGGCTGAACAACAAAATGAACGATCGAATTCACGAATAACTGTGTTCACCCTTTTCAATATCGGCTTTCTGAGCCGCTTGATCATCATTGGTCACACTCTCATTGACTGTAACTGTTTCAATATTACTTTGAGGCTGCTCTTGTTCATCTGGCAAAAACTCTAAGGTGACTTTTTTTCCTTTTCTTTTTTCAATCTGTAGTTGTAGTTGTTCTTCGGTCATTAGTTCCTTTGCACTCTCTCCCAAATGATCGAAAACTTTTTTATAACTTTGTGTAAGTTCATCAACCAAATCAGCAGTTTTCTCAAAGTGTTCAACAACATTTTGCTGATAGTTATTGAGTTTATCTTCAAGTTCTGCCGTTTTAGCGGAGTTGCTACTTTTATCGGATGCAAAATACATTAGCATTGCACCAATAACCGAACCCAATAACACCGCTGAAAATAAATAAAACAATTGATCTGACATTTAACCTATTCCTTTGAATTGATAGTATCAATAAAATAAGGGCTAGATATAAAATATCAAGTCCCTACCAACAAACCACAGGATTGTTTAGAATTTTTGGTGGCTTTTTTCATTATTCAACATACTCTTCCGATGTTGAACTAAGTGAGTTTTTTTGCTAATTTAAAGCATTTTCAATTCTAAATAAAATACTTTGGGCAATCAAAGTAATTTAGGTTATAATTTATTGAAGAAAATCAGGAAAATACAATCATGAAATTAAAATTACTATCGCTATTAACCATTTTATTGCTTAATATAACCGCCACTGTTCAATCAGAAACCCACTCAACAGTCCCTACCAGAATGGAATATGCCCAAGCATTGGTCTCTGCATTAGGCACTGATGGGCCAAGATTCAGACAAACAATTGGCGCTTTGGCTGAATACTGTGCCACAGAAGAATTCTTTTTTACAGGGCTTGGCGGGAAGTGATCGATTATTTTTTGCAGCTTTAGAGGGAAATGGAGGTGCAATAAAACGCCTATTAAGAAGATTGCGACCAAGAGAAGTAGTTCAACAGTCACGTACATCGAACGAGATTATGTCAACTCAGCAATCTAATATTGCCTCAAGAATGTCACAAGTCCGTGCAGGCATGTCCCACAGTATTGCCGGATTGAGTATATCCGTTGGCGGCAAAAATTTGCCTCTAGAAATGCTGGGGTATTTGTCTGAAGCGAACGACACTAGCGACCCTGACGACCCTTCTGATCTTGATCAATTGTTTACCCCATGGGGATTCTTTATTAATGGTCAAATCACATCAGGTGATTACCAGTATGCAGATGCGCGTGATGAAGGCTTTGACTTTGACAGTAAGGGGTTGACAATGGGAGTTGACTATCGATTAAATTCACAAGCTGTTATTGGCGCAGCTGTTGGTTATGCCAACTTCGACTCTACTGTAGATATTGGTGCAAGAGTAGAATCAACTGCCATGACCTTTTCGGCTTATGGCTCTTTTAGTGTTAACGATAATTTTTATATTGATGCAAGAGCGAGTTTTGGAAATCCTGAATATAAACAAAGAAGAGCTGTTGATTTTACTTTACAGGAAAGTCGAGTTGATCAAGTTGCTACCGGCTCTACAGAAGGGTCACAGCAATCTTTTATCATTTCCAGCGGTTATCAATTTAATAAAAATGGTTGGCAATTTACGCCCTCTGCCAGCATAGAATTTTACAAGTCTAAGATTGATGCATTTGTTGAAACGGGAACAGTTGCCTACAATGTTGGTTTTAGTGAACAAAACTTTGAAACAACTCGCTTTACACTAGGTTTTCAAACCAGCAAAGCCATCAGCTTACGCAATGGTGTGTTGATTCCATCTCTAGGATATACACTGATTCAAGAAAATCAAAAAGGGGATGAGTTCATATTAATGCGCATATCAGGAATGCCCGCAGGTGAATTTTTTGAGTCTTCTACAGCTTTCAATGATGACAAGTACAGTACTTTAGATTTAGGGGTTTCATTTGTAGCTTCCAATGGCAAACAGGCGTTTATTCAGTATTCAAAAGCTTTAGGTTGGGACGGTTTTGATAGAAACACCATCAATCTTGGCGCAAGATTTGAATTTTAAAGATATTTATTGAGGATGTTTTTAATGATACGCTGTTTCTGACCATTGTTTAACTGTTGCCAAACTTGAGGTTCTTTGAATCAAGGCATATTTTCGAAAGATGGTTTGATCCATTTTGACATTGATTTCAGCTTGGTACCATTGGCTCCTGGTGGCAATCAATGTTTCTAAATTTTTGTCCTGCAATCTGTGATAAAGAATAACCCGTTGCTCGAAAAAATCACCAATAGATTTATTCGAAGCATTGCCTTGGTTGTACAAAACCAAAGCTTCTTTGGTTGTAATGGAGGAATCAAGAGATTTTAACAACAAGGATGATGCAGTATTGACATTAATTCTTGTTGGTAAACTCCCCAACACCGGCAAAACCGTCACAAATGACTTCAAGCGTTGGTATGTATTTTCATTCACCCCAGAAATCAATCTTAACTCACTGATGTGAACAAAAGCTTGCCCCGCTGTTCTGTATGACGGGCTTCTTGATAAATAAATCGAATCTTCTGCTCCCAAAGGCCTTGGAATTTGATCTGCATCCATCCAATCTATGATTTTATCTGCTAAACCAATTTCCAGCTCTAAATTGATTAAAATCCTTTTGAAATATTCGTGACTTATATCATTCACCGCTCCATTAATCAGCAGGTTATTGAGATTGAATTTACCATCCATATCTGTTAGCTTGCCCGATAAAATGGCATCTTCTAATTGAACACCTGCAATGGTTTGATTCCAAGGTTCCGAGTGATTATCAAAGCTTGCATCTTCCTGGTAATCCTGTTTCAACACATCAAAAGCCCACAAAACCATACCATTGGCATAATGCCCGGCTTGATAGGCTGCACGGTTGTTTTGTTGTCGGGAAATATCTAAATTGTTGTTGAACCAAATTTCGGTTGCCAACAATGTGCCTATCGCAACCACCAACAATGTCACAAATAACGCCACCCCTTTTTGTTTTTTTATGGATTTCACAGTATTGGTCTCAATAAATATTCGAGCTTTGTCCGATCTGATAGGGTAAGACTGAGTTCTATATAATGCAAAGTAGCGTTGTTATTGGCAATCGGCCAAGAACGCGATTGCTGCCCTGCTCTATTCACATAATTGATATTTAACTCATCCACGTCATCCATATAAGTACGAAAACGCCATTGATTGGAGGGCCCTGGATCAATTTGATCCATGCTCGCTCTAACCAATTGTTGGTCTTTCAAAAACCATTGCACTCTTTGTAATTCAGAACGGTTTTGTTTTAATGGATTGCTGTGACCATTTCTACTGAATTCAATTGAAGAATATCTGCCCAATATCGAGACCTTAACCGAGCCAAGACTGTCTTTTACTTCGCGATCAATCATGGCATGAAAGTCTTTGTTTAATTGTTGCGAAGTCAGTAACTCTTGTCGAAGGTTGTTTGCCACTATATCTGTGTGATTTTTGGCATCAATCAAACCATTCAAGCTGGCAAATGCTATGGCAGCAATAACCACCATTAAAGTCATTGCTATTAACACCTCTAACAAGGTCATGCCCTTTTGCCTTTTATTCTGGCTTGTATTTTGCTTTATAGTCTGCCGCATAAATTTTAACGCCATTTGAATGCCACTAACTGAGCAAAAGAGTAATCAAAACTGTTGTCTTTGCTGACTTTTACATCCATACGATAAATACTGTCGTTATTGGTTGGGCTGACCGTCAACTGCCAATTCCAATCAATATTGCCATTGGTCTGTTTACCGTCTATAACACCCACTGAAATTGGTTGCCCAATATCTGTGTACTTTCCCAAAACATTGTTGGCAACAATCAACGCCCTATTTTGCATCCTTAGCTCTATTAATGTTTCGGCTCGGCTTGAACCCACGGTGATTATTGCTGACAAAGCAACGGTAAGAATCAACAAGCTGACCATCACTTCAAGCAAGGTAAATCCAGAGTATTTACTGATTCTTTTCATCTAACCATTGCCCTTTGATTTGCCAAAAATCGGATGTTGTTAATTGATAATGGTGTTGCCCTGTAGCATCTGACAGGGTTAAATTAAAAGGAGATATCTCACCTGATGTATTACAGACAATTTGAGGAACAGAAACTAATTCTTCTTCTAAAACAACCGTTTGACCATCCAAGCTCAAGGAAATTTGACTTCCATCTACCAAGATTTTATCAAGAGAAACTTCTTGATAAATCACTTCTTGCCATACTTGATTGGTGAATATAGAAAACCCGTAAGCCATTTGAGATACCATTAGTCCATAGGGAATATTTTGTAAAACAGCTTGATCACAAGAATACTCAATAGATGACTGTAAAATCCGACCATGTTGTTGTAGATTTCTTTCTACAGAGCCCGAGCTGATCATTTGTACACCCATTACAGTTAAGATAGAAACGATAACCACCACCACTAATATTTCTATTAGAGTAAATCCATAATTAGATTTCTTATTCATACAACCATTATGCAACCATCATACAATTATTAGTGCTACCAATTACCCACATCGGTATTTTGACCTTCCCCACCAGGTTGACCATCCGCACCCAATGAATAAATATCAATAGCCCCATGATTACCGGGGTTTAAATACTGGTACTCATTGTCCCACGGGTCTTTAATCATGTTTTCTATATAACCGCCTGGCTTCCAATTTCGTGCCAATGGCTGTCCACTGGGTTTAGAAGTTAACGCTTGTAATCCTTGTGAAGTAGATGGATATTGAAAGTTGTCTAATTTATACATGCTTAAAGCAGTTTTCAAACCTTGAATGTCAGCTTTTGTCCTTGCCACACGCGCTTTTCCTGGCTCCTCTAAGAATTGCGGCACAACTGCAATCGCTAAAATACTCAATATTACAACGACAATTAGGATTTCAATAAGGGTAAATCCATGTGATTTTTTGGTGTTCATAATGTTATAACAGAAATAAAAATTAAATTATAACCGATAATTAACCCAATTAATTCATCGGCAGCTGAAAAAAGAATTTCTCTTGGTTTTTATCAGTAATCAAGGTGGTATTATTAGACCACAATAAATCTCCTGTTCCTACATGAATCAAGTACGCATAAGTTGTTGGGCGAATCCGGTTATTCAAATTAACATAAGCACCGCCGCCACTTGAAGAAGTGACTAGATCTAATTGCATATCGGCAAAAATTGAAACACGCGGTTTGTAACTTTGAATAATCAATATTGCAGTATCATCAGTCATATTAAGTGCTTGCGTTTCTCGAATGAAGTTATTCTTCACAAAACTACGCATATCTGACATCACAGCACTGATCGGCGCATTTAATTCAAATAACAAGGACTCCAAACCTTGGATAGTAGCATTTTCAAGATTAATGCTGCGCAAAATATAAGGAGGCTCAATTGGCACCGATTGCTTCTTTTTGCCAATCAGATGATCGACTAAATACCCTCTATCGATAATTAAACCACTGCTTTTTAAAGCCATATTCGCCAAATTATATCCCTTTGCCTTTAACATCTTGGCTGCAATATTGTGCAATTTATCTTGATTGTCTAAATTGCTGTACTCTTCGAAATTCCACAATCCTTTCAAGTCATCTTTAATAGCCAGATACTCAATCATAATCATCACTTAATTAATTTCTGGCACTCCTGAATTGGATTTTTTAACATACACGTAATTAGTTGGCGCACAGGCCATTAAAAATAGGGTCAATAAAAATATTGTAATTCGTTGTAGCAATTGTTTTCTCAAAATCAAGTAATGTGATTATAATATAGCCCATGAGATTACACCGAATATATTATCCATTTATTGCAAAAGTTGAACAAAACATTTTAATAGAAAATGAACGGGCACACTATCTGCGCAATGTATTAAGACTAAAAATTGGCAACAGCTTAAAAATATTCAACCATCAAGGGCAAGAATTCCTAGCAAAAATCGTTGCCATTAATAAAAAACACACTGAAGTTCATTTAATAAAATCCATTCAAACCATTGCTCCTTCTAAGTTAAACATAACACTGGTTCAATCACTCAGCAAAGGCGAACGGATGGATTATACTGTACAAAAAGCCACAGAACTGGGCATTGCCACCATTCAACCAATCACCAGCGAATACTGTGAAGTAAAGTTAAAAGGAACTAGGCTAAAAAAGAAATTAAAGCATTGGGAAAATATAATAATCAGTGCTTGCGAACAAAGCTTTCGAGCAGATATCCCGACAATTTTAGCACCACTATCAATACAAGAATATTGCCAAACTAAGCACAAAGGAATTTTATTAGAACCCGAGGAAAACAAAACCATTGGACAAGTTGCCAAATACCACTGGCAAGCATTTGACATTGTCATTGGCCCAGAAGGTGGTTGGTCGCCACAAGATTTGTCGCAATTAAAAAGTACAGGACTCACAGGCATTCAATTTGGACAAAGAATATTGCGCACAGAAACCATGGCTCCAGCAATCCTAGCTGCAATCCACAGCTTGTGGGGAGATTTTGTTTAGGCAAAAAGTTAAGGTTATTATTATTCTCAAACTTTCCAATCAAACATCTATGGATAAAAAAAATGCACCATGTGCTTTACCAGCACAAGAAGAAATATCCCTAAAATTTATTCGTATTTATTCGTATTTATGAGCGTGTTATCACTTTGTTTTGAATTTAATAGACTCCTTATTCAATATGGTAAAAATATCCTTATGATCTTGAGATCTTTCAAATCGAGATAACCGGGCTTTATTTTTAAAACTAATAAAAAAGCCGGAGATAAACAAAGAAACAACAGGTAAACCAATTAGTAAAGCAAAGTAAGATCCACCACTAATTTTGTCTAACACACCCATATCATAAAGAACCTTAAAAACATAAATACCAAATAAAAATGCCGCAAAATTAACTGAATTTGTTATCCATTGTTTTACCAGAATAGTTTTGTCATAGTCCTTTAATTTAAAAGTATTTCTTGTGTTATGGTTATGAACAAACCAATATGGGCCTGTATTTTTACCTTTTTTGATACACCATACTACGCTCATAATATTTCCTTTTCGACATGCAATATTAAGGTTGCTAAATTTGAATGAATCTTCGTTTCCCTCACTGTCTTCTAAAATAAATTGATCGTGTTCAGTAGTGGTTGATGAAATGCTTACTGAACTAGTGTTAGAAAAACCTGTTCCTTGGTGGGAATACCCTGAACCGCCACCACCACCGCCAGAAACTGAAGTGGTACTCCATTTTTTTTCATCCACAACTACCCCTGTAAAGTGGTGAAATGTATAGTGCTTTTCATTAATTGTAACATCTTTTAATTTCGACATAGTTTTCCTCTTTTTTGTTTGTTTAAGTTTGTGCTTAGCCCGTATAATTCATAGGAATGCAAAATTTCAGGATAATATCAATAAAACACGCCTAAAATGTAGCAATCGTATAAAATGAGCGACCACAAAAACCGAACCGTACGATTATTAGATTTGAGGGTTGATACCATTAAATTTTCATAGAACGATCCTTATAGTTAATCGTATTATTTTTTTCTAATTTCTTGCAAAGCTTCGTTTATTTTGAAAAGTACAATTAATAACTCACACCAAATACGTGAGATAAAAGCACCAATGACGATTGCAAATAGCCCAAATAAAAACGATTTAAATGTTAAGCCATAATAACCAGCAAACATTGAATAAAATCCAAAAACAATTATTCCAATTAACATCATCCAAAATATAAATTGGATGAACTTGGGTGTAATTAATTTTTCAAAAAATAATAAATCTTTTATAAAGTTGATAAAGAAGTTTTTCATGTTGTTTTCCTCTGTTGTTAATGTTTATTGTGAATCTTGTTGATGTTAAATTGGGTACCCACAAGGGGCACACCCTACGGTGGTTTCGTTGTAATACATAACCATGTAGGGTGCAGCCCTTGTGGTTGCCCATCTTTGTATAGAACTGGTATCATTTTCATAATATTTGTTTTGCTATTGTTTGTTATTTATATTGTAATAAGGTGGTAAACAACACTGACTTATAGCCCTCTTTTTTGTATTTTTTACTGCTTTTCATGCGACCTGTTGAAGGGTCAAGTAGGAGTTCATCCATTTGTGCTATTTTGCTTTTTTCTGATTTGATATGCAGGACATCGGTGTAGACTCCTTTTTCTGATTTGGTTCTCCCGTCTATTTCAACTTCAACATCCAACAGTATTATGAGTACAAGATAGCCAAAGCTGCCATCTAATCCAGAGAATGTTCCATCACTATTAATTTCCGTAACTTCTTTTGTTGCATCATCAAACAACTCATCCAAAGCGGTATTTCGATATTTATAAATTGCCTGACGGAAATTATCTTCAATGTCATAACGCGATGGTGCTATTTTTCTTGCCTCGGCGAAGACATCTGCGAGTGATGATACATAACTGTAGTCAGAACTCCTTTTCTCTCCTTCAGGCAAGGCTGAAAACCCCAAAGATTGAAGCATTTTTTCTAAATCAATTTCTTGAGTTGCCTCTTTTAAGCTTTCCAATTTTCTTTTTGCATTATCAAACTCACGATTAAACTTGTATATTTTTATATTTGTTTGGTTTTCAGCAATTATTTGGGCATCTTTTAGTTTTTGTTTGGCAATTTTTAGTTCTTTTTTTAAGGCTTTTTCATCCCAATTCCTTGTCTTAACAAACTCCTTAGCAATGTAATTATCATAGTCTGGAGTGTGCACTTTTGCATGAGGTCGATTAATATATACACAACGTCCATAATCTTTACGCTCATCCAAAACAATATATTTTGTTGAATTGTAGTTTTGGTATATGTTGTAGTGGCCCGTTTTACTGTGTTCACAAGTTGTAGCATTTTTAGGCATCGTTAGTTCCCGACTGGATAGGTTAAAATAACGACCAGAAAGTTTTTTTATGGGCAACTTTTCAGCAACAATTACTTCGTTAGTTTTCTTAATAATATTATCCAATATTTTATTGGTTTCTTCTTGAGCCTTTTTTATATCTGCATCAATTGAATCAACTTTCTGTTGTGGAGCTTGGGTATATTGCTTAAATGAATCTTGTGTTTGTTGCAGTTTATCAACTGCTTTTTGTTGCAAATTGAGGCTATTCAACTTATCTTGCTTGCCTTGTTCAATAATGATTTTTAGCTTATTGGCAAACTCTTTTCTTTCGGCAAAAAAAGCATCAATAGCATTAATTACTAGATCTTCATCTGAATAAAAACCCTTATAAGAACTTGCATTATAGGGTTTCTTCGCCAATTGTTTCAAATCATCAAACTGATCTTCAAATTTTTCAATTCGTTCAAAAACATCTCCTTCAAACTCGAAAAGATAACCTTCTGTTTCAATACTATTGACCACAAACTCATCTTTAGCTTGTGTTTTTAACTTGTCAAAACTTATTCTGCCACTGGTTGGATAATCAGAACAAGCGGTCATTAATAATGTTATTGCTATTACTGTTGCTAAATATTTTATGTTTTTCATGTTTTTTCTCGTTTGTTGTTTTATTTAGTGTTTTTGTTTTTGCCAGCGGGTACCCACAAGGGGCACACCCTACGGTGGTTTCGTTGTAATACATAACCATGT
>CAZLZZ010000114.1:0-5942 GCA_964564165.1 uncultured Alcanivoracaceae bacterium
GGTTTATCTTGCGAAAATTCTTTTATTGGGTTTGGAGATTCAATTTTATGGCTTCTGTGGAAGGTCATAATGCCATAAACAATTTTAGGCATATGACAATTGTAACAAAGGCTTCCATCTGATTCTGTTTTGTGACCAGTATGTTGGGTCAGGTTTTCAGAATATTCAACATGGCAATTTAAACAGGCTGCGTTAGTTAGCATTTCCCCTTTAATCATGCCTTTGGGATCTCCATCATGCATAGAGTGGCAATCGTTACAGGTTAAATCTCCTTGAATATGGCAAGCGGACTGTAAAATCCCTTGATATTCATAGGCTGATAACCTGGGTGTGCCATCACTCCAAAACCTTTGTTTGAAAACATCACTTTCTTTGTTATTTAACAGTGATTTTTTCCATACTGGGTTCACATGGTCATGCAAGTTATCACCTGGGCGATAAGTTGGTCCCTGTTCCATCCATTGCCGAGCCAGTTCATAGTTCTTAGGGGTTCTTTGGCCGTGACATTGGCCACAAATATCCATTGATGCTTTGGCACTTAATTTCTTTGGATTAATAATGCTTTCATCACTGTCGCCAGAATAATGTAAATAATATTTCCTGATTGGATTTTGATTTAATTCGATGTGTTTTTCACCACCGGCATGGCATGATTCACAAGCTATCCCTAAATCTGTAACTTTAGATTCAAAGCGAGAGTCTGCTTCTAGATTAAGAGGCTTGCCTGCTTTAGTCAGTTGTACTATTTCATCATAATTAGTCATGTTCGGCTGGATGCCTGTGTTGTGGCAAAATATACAGTTTTGGTTCCAAAGAGCAGTATGGTTATCAAATGCTTGATTATCACTGCCTAAAAATGCCCCGTTTAGGTGAATCCATCGCTTGTCCTCAATGTGCCACAATAATTCCAAGCGGTAATAGTTGCCTTGAGTGTTGTCAGTTTGAGCCAAATACTGTTGATATCGCCTTGATCCTACAGTTCGTTTGATTTCTAGTGTGTAAAGTTTATCACCAGTTTCGGGGTCATAATATTCAAAGTAATAGCGATTATCAACTATAATTGGACGAACGGTAATCCCCCAGTAGGTTTGGTTGCTTCCATCAAAGTCGCCTAGCACGGTGTTAATAGATGCCTCTTGAGTCATAGTTCTGTGATAGGTTTTTTCCCAAGATTTATAGTTTTCTTGATGGCACTCCTTACAATTTTCTGCTCCAGAATATTTGCTTGTATGAAAATCGACCTGAGTTTTAGCAGAGTATCTTGCGTAGATAAAAAAGCTTAACAATAGGCTCAATATAAAGATAAGGATAATTATAGGTAAATTCTTTTTATTCATAATCAGATTATAATTTATTTAAGCGATAAATGAAAATTCATTATAAAAATATTATTAATAGTGTAAGATAAATGACCTCCTTAATTGTTAAATATGCTCTACTCATTTTTTACATTATTGTTTTACATTATTGATTTGCAATATGGTTATACAAAAGACTCCGATGAAAATAAAGAAAATAAAATTTTATACTAATTATTTATGAACTTGCCCTTATTTATTGGCTTAAGATATACCAGGGCCAAACGAAAAAATCACTTCATCTCATTTATCTCTCTTATTTCAATGGCAGGTATAGCCATCGGTGTAACGACAGTGATTGTGGTAATTTCAGTGATGAATGGTTTTGGAAAAGAAATTAAAGATCGCATGTTAGGTTCTGTTGCTCATGCCACTATTTCTGCTTATGGAAACGAGTACATAGAAGGTTGGGAAAATGCAATAACTCTGGCTGCTAAAACAAAAGGAGTGGTGAGTGTTGCCCCTTATGTTAGTTCTGAGGCCATGCTGCAAGGATACAGAGTTACTGGAGCTTTGATTCAAGGCATTGACCCAGTTTATGAAAAAAATGTCACTCAAATTGCTGATAAGATGAAGTACGGTTCTATGGATGATTTAAAGCCAGGGCAATACAATATAATTATCGGAATCGATCTAGCTGCCAAACTGGGAGTGGGTCCGAATGAAAAAATAACCGTCTATATTCCCCAGTTTAAAACCACCGCCGTTGGTATATTGCCAAGGATGAAAAGATTCACAGTAGTAGGGGTTTTTGAAATGGGCGCTTATGAATACGATTCGAAATTGGCATTAATCCATTTAACCGATGCACAAAAACTTGAAAAGACCCGAGGTGGAATAGAGGGCATTAGGATAAAAACCGATGACCTGATGCAAGCCCCAAAAATTGCTTATCAATTGAGCGATAAATTGGGGGGATTTTTTAAAGTAAGAGACTGGACACAAGAAAATTCAAACTTTTATCAAGCCACACAACAAGAACGTATCGCTATGTTTATTATATTATCGATGATAGTTGCGGTAGCTGCCTTTAATATCTTATCAACAATGGTCATGTTAGTTACTGAAAAAAATAGCGATATTGCTATTCTGCGTACTTTAGGCATGTCAAGTGGACAGGTGATGAATATCTTTTTGATATCTGGTGTTGTCATTGGTGCTATTGGAACAATAATTGGCACTGTTTTAGGACTGATAATATCATTCAACATCAGTCCCATTGTTGACTGGTTGGAAGGCTATTTTAAAACGGATTTTATGTCTTCAGATGTTTATTATATTAGCGATATAACAGCCGATGTACAGCAAGCTGACGTCATTGGCATTGTTATCGTTGCATTTGGTTTGTCAGTATTGGCAACTATTTATCCAGCCTGGCGTGCCAGTCGTATACAACCAGCCGAGGCGTTGCGTTATGAGTGATGTAATTATCCAGTGTCAAAATATCAGCAAAACATTTGAAGATGGCGATACAATAATTCCTGTTTTAGATAAAATTAATTTTGAAATAAATCATGGAGAAAATATTGCTATAATGGGCGCATCTGGTGCGGGCAAAACTACTTTGCTCCAATTGCTAGGTGGTTTGGATACTCCAACATCAGGCAAAGTGATTATTAAAGGCACCGATGTATCTTCTGTGAATGCAAAAAAATTAGGCTTGTTGCGCAATCAATTTCTTGGTTTTGTGTATCAATTTCATCATTTGTTGCCTGAGTTTTCAGCATTAGAAAATGTCATGATGCCATTACTTATTGCCAAAATGAACAAAGCAGAAGCCAAACAAAAAGCAATAAAATTATTGGACAGAGTGGGGCTGATAGATAGAGTAAAACACCGACCAGGACAATTGTCTGGTGGGGAAAGACAACGGGCAGCCATAGCCCGAGCCTTGGTTACCAATCCAGCCTGTTTACTGGCAGATGAGCCTTCAGGAAACTTGGACGAAACCACTGCAATAACGGTTATCAATTTGATGTTAGAGCTAACCGAACAACAAAACAATGGATTAATCGTAGTAACCCATGACAAATTATTGGCCAATAAAATGAGCAAAACTTATGAATTAACAGGAGGGAAGTTAGTCCTTCAGTAGTAGTTTATCTGAGCAGGACAATGGATTTGTCAATGTTAATCTTTGCTCTTGGTTTTTTAGTTGGAATCAGTCAAATACTGTGGTTACCTGAATTACAGACTATTTACTTGGTAGCATTAATTCCTGTCGCACTATTAGCTGGTTACTTTTTATTCTTTAAGAAAATCAAGCCAGCTGCAATCTTTTTCGGAGCCAGTTTGGGGCTAGCTTATGCCATAGGTTTTGGGTTGCTTGCCAAGTCATACCAATTGAATTTTATTCCTGATAATCACATTACAGTTATTGGGCAGGTGTCGAACTTACCCATAGATAAAAATGACAAGATTAAATTTTCTTTTAATATCAAAGAAATAGAAGATAAATTTAATCTAAATAAACTGATTGTTAGTTGGTACAAAACAGAACAAAAAGTTAAAGCAGGTCAAGTGTGGCAATTTGATTTAAAACTAAAACCCATTCATGGTTATCAAAATCCAGGTTCATTTGATTACAGTAAATGGTTGTTTAGGCAAGGTTATGATGCCACTGCTACAGTCAAGAAAGCCCGATTGATTCAAGAACAATCTTATGATATTGGATCGAGAATTAACAGAATAAGGGCATCAACTGCCAGCTTGATTGAAAGTAATTTTCAATCACCCAGAGTACAAGCCTTAATCAAAGCACTCACCATAGGTGATAAAAGCCAAATCAGTTATGAAGATTCGCAGTTGTTTAAAGACACAGGAACTGCACATTTGATTGCTATTTCTGGGCTGCATATTGGTTTAATGGCTTTTTTAGGGATATTATTTGGGCGATTGGTTTTTGTTTTTTTTACCCATGAAAGATTCAATCGGTTCAAATACGAAGCCATCTTTGCCATAATATTTGCTTTCATTTATGCGATGCTAGCAGGCTTTTCAGTGCCAACCATTAGGGCGTTAATTATGGTTGTGGCATTTTCAATGGCTCACGCACTAAAGAAAAAAATATCACGCTGGCAAGCATGGTCAATGGCATTATTGATTGTTTTAATCATAGATCCAATGAGCGTGTTGGATGCGGGATTTTGGTTTTCTTTTGGTGCAGTAGCTGCATTGATGTTCGCTTTTACAGAAAGAAAATTAAATACCAATAGACTCTTATCTTTTATCAATGCTCAATTGGTTATCTTGGTAGGTTTGATGCCCTTAATGGTGATTGTTTTTGGTCAGATTAATCTGCTGACTCCGATTGCAAATTTGTTGGTTCTGCCCTTGGCATCGTTGTTATTAATACCCTTGATATTTGCTTCGTTTATAGTTTATCTGTTTTCAGATGTCATGGCTGCCTTTTTGTTTTCTCTGGTTGAAAAACTATCCAATGCCCTGTTTGCAATATTAGATTACTTGCAGCAATTCAATTATTTAACAGTTCCAATAACCCATATTGATACTTTAAGTATGTTATCACTAATTATAGTTGCGGTGATTTTATTGTTGCCTAAATTATTTCGTTGGCAGTATCTGTCTTTGGTTTTATTGTTGCCTATTTTTCTTAAAAATCCCAATCAACTCATTGAGGGCAGTTTTCAGGTTAATGTGCTAGATGTAGGGCAAGGCTTATCAATGGTGATTACAACCAAAAACCATACCCTGATTTATGATACTGGTGCAAAATATGATACGGGCTTCAATTTGGCATCAACAGTGGTAATTCCTTATTTACAAAATCAAGGCATTAACATTGTTGACAAATTAATACTTTCGCACAAAGACAACGATCACGCAGGTGGTGTTAACGAATTAATGACTCAATACCCAGCAATGCAGATATATGACGTAGTAGGAGAATATACAGATTGCAAGAAAGGTTTATCTTGGCAATGGGATCAAGTGGATTTTGAAGTATTGAGCCCTTTTAATATCCACCCGTATCTTGGCAACAATTCATCCTGCGTCATAAAAATATCAAATTCTTATGGCTCTATACTCATCACTGGAGATATAGAAGATCCAGTTGAATATCGACTGATACATCAATTACCCAAGGCGATAAAAAGCCATGTATTGCTGGTTCCTCATCATGGAAGCAGAACCTCGTCAAGTCAACAATTTGTCAAACAAGTTAGTCCGAAAATTGCCGTAAATTCATCAGGTTATGCCAATCAGTTCAATCATCCTCATCCATTGATTAAGCAAGTGTATTTAGATCAAGGGATAAAGTTTTATGATACCAAAGACAAAGGCATGATTGAATTGTTGTTTAATGAGAGCGGGGTAAATATTGAACAGTATTCAGAATTAAACCATCACTTTTGGCATTTAGATTGAGTGTTATGGTTCGGTTTTTCTAGAGACATTTGTTTTCTACATTAAAATTGATATTACAAGTAATCCACCTTTGGATGTTAAAAGTTTATTCGTTGTTGATAACATATGTGGTAATATATTTCTAAATCTTAGTTTCCCCCGTTGTGTGGTAATAATTTTTATGGTGAAAATATTATACGCTAGATATATTTAACG
>CAZLZZ010000114.1:5966-11563 GCA_964564165.1 uncultured Alcanivoracaceae bacterium
GATAGTACTGAATTTTGCTTTATATTCTCGAACATGTTCTTAGGTCTTTCAGATCGTTTTGACTTTTCTGACTTTCCTATATTGGGATAAGGGCAATCTATAAAAAATATAACAAATGACTAATAACTCTCAGAATGAAAACTCAATAGATATTTTGCTTGACGTTAAAAAGCAATTTTTTTCTCATGTAAAATTAAGATTAGATAGTTTTTTTGATTCTTTAAAGGGGATTCTCTTTGTCTTTGAACAAAATGCTGGTGAAGACTATAAGCAGTCACTAAATAATGTTGCAATAAAATCCGTAATTAAACATCGCAAATCTATTGAGAAAAACTTTTTTGCATCTCTAGATTCAGCATTTACCTATTGTTTTGAGGGTAACTATGATTTTTTTATTAATGAAAATTTAACAATTAGAAACTATCAACAAGTCATTACTAAACAAAATGAAGATGACGAAATGGCTATAATATCCATGTTGATAAACCAATCTGATGATAACAACGAAGAAAACTTGAACATATTGGGCAATATGTTTTCTGAGCTTATTTCAGATAAGTCCTTAACCATCAATCAAATTCCGCTTTCTCCTTTTGTTTTGGTCAACTCATTGGTAAACAGCATCAAAAATCTAGATTTAAATTCTGCCATAAGAATGATTGTCTACCATACCTTTGAAGTGAATGTTTTATCAAAACTAAACACTGTTTATGGAAAGTTGCTTCAAATACATAAGGGAACTATTTATAGTTTGAGTCCAAGGGAAGATATTCCTGTCATTCGGACAACACCGGATTTGAAATTTAAAATAATTCGCAAACTATTTGATAACAGTCATAAGAACTTACAGCTGAAAAGTGACAAAAAATTTGCAGTTGAAAAGCATTTTTTAGTTAAAACAATCAATATCGTTCAGTTGCATATTGTAAAAAAATATGACTCAAAGATTAACGATTACCCCGCTCCAAAAAATATAAAAAAGATTTTGGATCGAGCTATGATACGATCAAAAGAAAAGATCAATTCAGCACAATTAGACCCCAGGCATGTGGATATGATTGTTTTGGTTGAACGTTTATTTGATTATATTGAAAAAGACCAAGGTGTTCCTTTGGCTTTAAAATTGATTCTAATGAAATTACAAACATCAATTCTTAAGGTGGTTATAAAAGACAACCATGTTTTCAAGTGTCAAAACCATCCATTAAGACTACTTGTTAATCAAATGTCATTTGTACCAGAAGGGTTTAGTGATGAATTAAATTCTGACCACAGATATGTGGTCAAATTAGAAGAAATAGCCGCGGTGATTTTGGTTCAAGCTACATATAATGTTGAGCTGTATAAAAATTTATTGAGTGAGTTAAACCAATTCACAATGAAAATGAGTAGAAGATTCAAGTTGATACAAAAAAGGGTAAAGGAAAAAGCAGTAGGGCTCGAAAAAATATTACAAATAAAACAAAAGGTGGCGAAGATACTGCACGATAAAATGCACGACAAGTACATGCCTGTGTTTATACGAGATTTACTTTTATCTACCTGGAAAAATGTCTTGGTTTTAGAGTTTTTAAGGCATCCAGAAAAATCTAAAACATGCCAGTCAAAGTTAAAGTTTATTGATGTGTTGTTAGAATACTCAAAACAAATAAATAACAAAGTTGTCACGAATAAACAAATCAAATTGCTATCCATTCAATACAATGAAGGTTTGGATTTGGTTGCTTTTAATGCCAAGGATTTGATTGATAAAAACAATGAATTAATAGGTTTTTTAATCAAATTACACGGCTTGGAAAAACAACCGGATGAGATTAAGGACGTCAGCCTGAGGAACTACAATACCCAAGTTGTACTATTTGAAAAACTTGAAGCCCATGAAGGCGTTAATTCAACGGGTAAAAAAGTACTATTAGATAGCTTCGATAAAAGAGCCAAAGCTTTGAAAGTAGGAGACTGGTTGAATATTCAGAATAAAGCCACGAAAAAAATTCGCGCAAAAATATCCTGGGTTAGCCCCATTACGGGACGTTATTTGTTGGTCAATTCAAACGGTGTAAGACTTTCTGATCAATCGCCGAAAGAAATTGCGATTGGATTGCGTGATAAGAAAATAAGTATATTACATTCGATTCCTCTGTTTGACAGGGCAATGCTAGAAATTGCTAAAAAAATGAACCAAGAGAGACAATAAATATCGAAGTCAGACCTATTTTTGGCTATATCTAATAATTTATGTTGTACATTGGTGAGTGAAAAATTAAAATTCACCTACTTAATTTATAAAATCTATACAATTTAACTATGTACAGCACATCGCAAGTTCGAAACAAATTCATTCAATACTTTAAATCCAAACAGCATGTGTCTGTTTCTAGTAGTTCACTTGTTCCTACCGATGACCCGACTTTGCTGTTTGTTAATGCTGGAATGGTGCAATTTAAAAACATGTTTTTAGGTGCTGAAAAACGCAGTTATACACGTGCTGTTACTTCACAAAGATGTGTTAGAGCAGGCGGCAAGCACAATGACTTGGATCAAGTCGGTTACACGGCTCGGCACCACACATTTTTTGAAATGTTGGGAAACTTTAGCTTTGGTGATTATTTTAAAGAAGAGGCCATTGCTTATGCTTGGGATTTTTTAACCAAAGAGCTCGAAATTCCTGAAGAAAAATTATTGGTCACAGTATTTGAAGAAGATGATGAAGCGATGAAAATTTGGATTGAACAAATAGGCATTGCACCAGAAAAAGTATTAAGAATAGGCGCCAAAGACAATTTTTGGCAGATGGCCGACACCGGCCCCTGTGGCCCTTGTACGGAAATTTTTTATGACCATGGTGAAAACATTGCAGGAGGGCCACCGGGTACACCCGAAGAAGATGGCGATAGATTTATTGAGATTTGGAACTTGGTGTTCATGCAGTTTGATAGACAAGCCGATGGTGAATTGTTGCCTTTGCCTAAGCCTTGTGTTGATACAGGACTGGGATTAGAAAGAATTACTTCCATATTACAAGGCCAACACAATAATTATGAGATTGATTTATTTCAACACATTATTAAGTATACTGCCAAGCTATTGTCGTTGTCAGATGCCACAAGTCCTTCATTAAAAGTGATTGCGGATCATATTCGAACTTGTGCTTTTTTAATCAGTGACGGAATCGTTCCAGGCAATGAAGGCAGGGGTTACGTTTTAAGGAGAATTATTCGAAGGGCCATTCGACATGGGCACAAACTTGGCGCAAAAGAGACGTTTTTCTATAAAATATTAGCACCACTAATTGATGTAATGGGAGACACTTATCCCGAGTTGAATTCTAACCGTGAAGCTATTGAACAAGCGCTTGAAAAAGAAGAAATAAGGTTTGCAGTAACGTTAGAAACAGGCATGGGTTTGTTAAACAGTGTGATTGATGAATTAAGTGGCCAAACGATTACAGGAGAAGTGGCTTTTAAGCTGTATGACACTTATGGTTTTCCCTTAGATTTAACTCAGGATGTTGCTAGAGAATCTGCTTTGGAGGTAGATGTAGAGGGATTTAATGCTTGTATGCAAGAACAAAAGCGCAGATCCAAAGCACTAGGTGGTTTTACCCAAGGCAATACTTTGCCTGGCGAGTTAATAGCCAAGTTAGAGGCAACAAAATTTGTAGGATATGATCAGACAAGCAGTGCTGGAAATATCGTGGCATTGATAAAGGACAATAAAGTTGTTGATTGTTTGGAACCTGGAGAAGAAGGTATTGTTGTTTTGGATAAAACACCTTTTTATGCGGAATCAGGCGGGCAGGTTGGCGACACTGGTCAAATTGTTGCCAATTCGGGTTTGGCCAATGTTTATGATACACATAAGGCAGCAGGTCAATTTTATTTGCATTTAGTCAATGACCTGAAAGGGATGGTTAAATCGGGTGATACGGTTAAAGCAACTGTAGAAAAATTCAACCGCAATGACATTAAGCTTAATCATACTGCTACTCATTTATTGCATAAGGTGTTACAAGAAATATTGGGCAGTCATGTGAAGCAAAAAGGCTCTATTGTATCTGCTGACAAACTGCGCTTTGATTTTTCACACTCTGAAGCAATATCGAATGAGCAACTCAACGCTATTGAAAGCGCCGTTAATCAACATGTTAGGGCAAATTACACAACAAATACACAAGTTATGTCTTTTGATGAGGCAGTAAAAACTGGGGCGATGGCATTGTTTGGTGAAAAATATGGAGATGAAGTCAGGGTTCTTAATATTGGTGGCTATTCAATTGAATTGTGTGGTGGAACACACGTTAATTCCACTGGCGAAATTGGCTTGTTTAAAATTACCAGTGAAGCATCTATTGCTGCAGGAATTAGGCGAATTGAAGCAATAACAGGCGGAACAGCGCTGAATTACCTACAAAATAGAGAAGGGCAACTCAATAATGTCATTCAAACTACTCACGCTTCTGTCGATACCGTTGCTGAAAAAGTGACAAACCTTTTGAAAAAGAACAAGGAATTAGAAAAAAGTATTCAACAATTAGAAAACAAGCTGGCAAGCAGTGATGCACAAGAATTATGGTCAAATGTTCAGGTGATAAATAATGTCAGTTACTTGTTTGAAGTTTTCAAAAACTATAAGCTAGATAGCATGAGAGCTATTGTCGATAGTTTTAAAGACAAATATCCTGCTGGAGTTATTGTATTGGCTAATCATAATGATGATAATAAAATACAACTTATTTGTTCAGTGAGTAAGTTGTTAATTTCTCAAGTAAAAGCGGGTGACATTATCAAAGATGTTTCTGGTCAAATATCTGGCAAAGGTGGTGGCAGACCTGACTTTGCTCAAGGTGGTGGTGTTAGTGATGTAGAAAACATGAAACAAGTATTGCAAAAGAAATTAAACGAATTAAAAAACTTAATAAATAATGAATAAAATGCTTCAATTTTTGCTCAAAGTGTAGTCTAATGCCTGACCTATATTTTAGGGATAAAATTGAATAATAAAATAATAATAGTCATTCCCCCGAATGGAAAATTAATAGGATATATAGAGGAGAAATAAAAATGTTAATCTTAACTCGCAGAGTCGGTGAAACACTAATGATTGGTGACGACGTTACAGTCACTGTTTTAGGTGTTAAAGGCAATCAAGTAAGAATTGGTATCAATGCACCTAAGGAAATTGCAGTTCACAGAGAAGAAATCTATGAACGCATTAAAAACGAACAAAATGCTGCTTCAAGTGCAAGTGATGAGCCTGCTGCTAATGCCGAAGAGGATAATCTGGGCAATCAGTAGTTGTTTAGTTCGCAAATATAGATATAGTCGGTTCAACAATCTCTAAGAAAGAGTTCTTGAGGTTTTTCAGTGTGAAAAAAGCTGCCTTAACTAAGGCGCAGCGCCTTGTAGTTGAAATTACAAAAGCTGAAAAATATATAATTTAAGAAATATGGAGAGATGGCCGAGCGGCTGACTAAATCGTCAGGAACGATTTGAACAGACACAGTCTGGCCCGTAGGGTGTAGGACAGGACGTCCGGAATAAGGCGCAGCGCCTTGTAATTAAAATTACAAAAGCTGAAAAATATATAATTTAAGAAAT
>CAZLZZ010000115.1:0-11494 GCA_964564165.1 uncultured Alcanivoracaceae bacterium
TATTGGCGGTTTTTCAGCTTATTCTAAAAAAATTGATTGGCAACAATTTCGTGTAATTTCCGATGAAGTTGGCGCATATTTTATGGTGGATATGGCTCATGTAGCGGGTTTGGTGGCTGCCGGCGTATATCCAAGTCCGGTTAATATTGCCGATATTACCACATCAACCACACACAAAACTTTGCGCGGCCCACGTGGTGGCATTATCTTAGCTAAGGCAAATCCTGATTTAGAAAAAAAATTAAATTCGATTGTTTTTCCTGGTATTCAAGGCGGCCCATTAATGCATGTTATTGCCGCCAAAGCCGTTGCTTTTAAAGAAGCATTAAAACCAGAATTTAAAGTCTATCAACAGCAAGTAGTTGTGAACGCTGACGTAATGGCAAACACTTTGATTGACAGGGGTTATAATATTGTATCAGGCGGCACTGAAAATCATTTGTTTTTACTGGATTTAGTGGGCCATAACATCACAGGCAAAGTGGCTGAAGCACGCTTGGGAGAAGCGCATATTACAGTTAATAAAAATGCCGTGCCCAATGACCCAAAATCACCTTTTGTAACTTCAGGTTTGCGCTTGGGCTCACCTGCCGGCACCACTCGTGGCTTTGCTGCAGAAGAGTTTAAACAAATTGCTGGCTTGATTGCTGATATTATTGATGATATTGATAACAATGATGTCATTGCAAAAGTAAAAGATCAGGTCACAGAGTTGTGTCAAAGATTTCCAGTATACAAAAAATAATAAAAGATAAATATAGGATCAAATAAAGGGTCAAATAAACATGAGTACAAATAAGCAAAAAAGAATTCCAGAGCCTTTGGCAGCAAAGCGTCGCGCACGCAAAAGATTGGTGCAGGCATTGTATCAGTGGCAACTGAATGAATCTCCTGCCCAAGATATTATTACTCAGTTCTTAACCGAACAAGACATGGGAAAAGTTGATCAGAGCTTTTTTCAAAACACACTTAAAGACATTGTTGAAAATATGGCTGAGATTCGTGCAGAAATTGATCCCTTGATGGAACGCTCAACTTATGCTGTCGGCGAAGTTGAAAAAGCCATCATGATGATTGGTGTTTATGAACTTAAAAACCACAGTGAAACACCTTATAAAGTCATATTAAATGAAGCCATTGAACTCGCCAAACAATACGGTGGGGATGGCGCACATACATTTATCAATGGAACCTTGCACAAAGCTTCGGTAAAATTAAGACCGTTAGAACACTAAACTAATTCATATTTTAGAGCAAAAGTATACCTGGGTTTGGTACATACTTTGTGTGGTGCATTGCCTGCGTGTTCGATTGCACCATCAAAAATCGCCAGCCTTCCTGGCTTTGGCGTAACCACCACTTCAGCATCGTTTTCTTTGTTGTAAAATAGGGTTTCTCCACCCCATTCATAATTCCACTCATCTTGAACAAACCACAGTGCCGTCAATTCTTTGGCATCGGGTTGACAGTCTGTATGCGGATAAAGCATGTCACCGTGAGATGCAACATTACAATAACTGCGGTATAACTTGTATTTGTTTACAAACAGGGTGTTAATAACTTGGTTTGCCATTGTTACCAATGGCAAATGTTGTGATTTTTCTAAAGACATGTTGTATGCCCAGTGCTTATGGGCCTCAACATCAGGTCTTGCTACTTCGGTATGGGTAAATGCTGCGTTAGACAATGCCACAGTGATTTCATCAATAACAGATTTTTCTAACAAATCATCAAAGACAAATATGGGCCTGCCATCAACCATGACCTGTTTACTGGGCTTAAATTGACTCATAATTGATTCCTCGGTTGGTATCGTGATTTCTTATCCAAAGTGTAGCTAACCATTTTTCTCCTTGAATAATGGGTTCTCCCGCATGAAGGGATTCAGTATAAGGTTGGTTATTTTCAGGGTTGATGTTTTCAAAGAATACAGCATTGCCCTTTTGCGGTTTGACAAATTTATCTAAGTTGGGAAATGTAGTATTGCCACCTTGTTCCACATCGTTAAGATATAAACAGATGGTTTTGATGCGTTGCTGGTCTTCTGTAAAGTTATTGTTGTCGTCTGTACCACCCAAAAAATCATAATGCGGCTTGTATTCATCACCAATCGAATAGTGTAGGACATGTAAGACTTCGGATTGACTGGCATTTACACCAAAGTTATTGCAACACTTTTGCATAATAAGAGTGATAGCTGGATCTTCAGTTAACCAGTCAATAGCTGCAGAGTAACTGGTTCTTATTTCATCTTGTACATGTTCTCCAGTGTTAGGATCGACCGTCATGGATGGACGCATAAAAGGCGATGAAACAAACTTGGTGTATTCACACTCGATTTCAGACAGCAGTTGATTAATTACGAATATTTCTGGAGAATTATTAATGCTGGTTTTAGTACAATCCCGATCAAGCGAAGGCCAGTTAAATGAATTGATAAAACCAATGTCGGCAGTATTTTTATGGATTAACTGTTGTTGGTACACGTGGTTGGCAAATCTATCGTTGTTTGAAAGTGCAAGATTCAATAATGCTGCACAGTTTTCATTTTTCTGATCTATTGCATAACATACAGCCATTAGATTAACAGCGGGTGAATATTCTTTTTTAACCGCTAATATTAATAGTTTTCTTGCCAAGCTTAGGTCTTGCTTTACACCATAACCAAAAAAATATAACTTACATAACTCAAATTGTGATTCAGGGTGGTGCTTGGATTTTTTAAAATAGATGATGGCTTTGGACAAATTTTGTTCAACGCTAATACCATGCAAATAACAAATGCCGAGCTCTTTAATGGCTGGCAAATAATCTTTTTTTGCAGCAGCAATAAAATGTTCGATGCCCGTATCAAAATCACTGTTGGCAAAGGAGTCTAACCCTTGTTGATATGATTGTTCCACAGTTACTGTATTTTGATCTTCCATATATAAATTGCTTAGTTGTGATTATAGTACTACCATTTTATATGAAGCCATAAAAAAACGCCTTATATTCAAGGCGTTTTGCATTAATATTGATACTTATTCATCAAACTAAATAATATATACAAAGACAAATAGCCCTAACCAAACCACATCAACAAAGTGCCAATACCAAGCAACTGCTTCAAAGGCAAAATGACTTTCTGGTTTAAAGTGACCACGTATCAGGCGTACGGCAATAACCGTTAACATGATTGCCCCCAGTGTCACATGTAAGCCATGGAAACCGGTTAACATAAAGAATGTCGATCCATAAATGCCGGATTCAAGTGTAAGGTCTAAATCCTGATAGGCCTCAATGTATTCTTCTACTTGAAAAAATATGAAAATCGCACCTAGAACTATAGTAGCAATTAACCAACCAATGACTTTTTTGCGATCGCCTTTTATTAATGCGTGGTGAGCAATGGTTAAGGTGATTGAGCTAATCATTAAGATAATAGTGTTGATTAAAGGCAAGTGATAAGGATCAATCAGCTCAAACTTTCCACCAAGATCCCCAGGACCATTGGTGGGCCAAACGCCTTCATATCCTGGCCATAATTCGGAGTTGAATAAACCAATACCCTCTCCGCCCAACCATGGGACAGATAAATTTCTTACATACCAGAGTGTTGCGAAGAAAGTCACAAAGAACATTACTTCTGAAAAAATAAACCAAATCATGCCCATTCTAAATGATGCATCTACTTGTGGGTTGTACATATTGGCTTCTGATTCTTTAATGACTTCAGCAAACCAGCCAAACATCATAATAATCAAAATAGCAAAACCGACATACATCAGAAAAGGTGTTTGTGCTGTTTCGCTGTTCATAAAAGTCGCTGCGCCAATTGCTGCAAGCGTCATTCCTACTGAACCAACAATTGGCCAACGCGCTAAGTGCGGTACATAATACTGATCATGGCTATTGCTTGATGTTTCTGGATTTGACATTTTTACCCTCTATTTCTAGTCTATTATTTCTAATCTGTTATTTCTAATCTTAAGTTTATGACTCTAGTTTATAAAATGTATAAGATAAGGTCATTATATTTACGTTTTTTGCTAACTGAGAATCAACGATAAAGGTAACTGGCATTATAATTTCTTCTTGTGCCAATAAGGTTTGCTCAGTAAAACAGAAACATTCTGTTTTGTTAAAATACAAAGATGCTTTGCCTGGTGTTACGCTGTATGTTGCTCTGCCAGTAATATCTTTATTTGACAAGTTTTTGGCGTAAAACTCTGTTCTGTACAATTTACCCGGTATGACATCCATGTTTAATACAGTGGGCCTGAACTCCCAATTTAGCTTGGAATTAACACTGGCATCAAATTGTACGGTAACCAATCTATTTTCATCGATTACTTGTTTTTCTAGTGCTTCATCAATAGTAACCACTCCGCTGGTTTTACCATTTAGCCCTGTTATTTCACAAAATACGTCATACAGCGGGATCAATGCAAATGAAAAACCAAACATCATCACAGAAACGATAACCATTTTTAAAATCATTTTATTCATGCTTTTCTACCTAGTAAATGTTACTCATATAAAACGCTGCAAACATCGCAATGGCGAAGAAAACCAGTTTGATAGCGGTACGCCGCGCTGCTTTTCTTCTTCTTTCTATTTCTTCATTCATTTGTTTACGACCTTTAAGTTAATGTGATGAAACATGAGCCAGTTGTTCATCTTTAACTGGCGCACCATCTTGAAAAGTATGGTGAGGAGCCGGAGATGGAATAAACCACTCTAATCCTTTAGCACCTTCCCAAACCCTAGATGTCGCTTTAGTTGTGCCCTGACCTTTAACGGTTCTCCAAACAATAACTATGAAGAAAATCTGTGCCAAACCAAAAGCAAAGCCACCAATACTGGACCACATATTAAACTCAGCAAACTGAGTTGAATAATCAGGAATACGTCTCGGCATTCCGGCAAGTCCTAAGAAGTGTTGTGGGAAGAATAACACGTTTACTGAAATAGTTGACCACCAAAAATGAATCTTGCCTAATCTTTCAGAATACATGTTACCAGTCCATTTTGGCAACCAATAATACACTCCAGCTATAATGGCATATACCGAACCAGTAACCAATACATAGTGAAAATGTGCAACAACAAAGTAAGTATCGTGGTATTGAAAATCAGCAGGAGCGATTGCCAACATAAGACCTGAAAAGCCGCCGATTGTGAAAAGAATAATAAAGGCAATTGCCCACAACATGGGTGTTTCAAATGTCATCGCACCTTTCCACATGGTAGATACCCAGTTAAAGATTTTTACACCCGTTGGTATCGAAATCAAGAATGTTGCATACATGAAGAACAACTCACCACCCAAAGGCATGCCCACAGTAAACATGTGATGCGCCCAAACAATAAAGGACAAGAATGCAATAGCAGCCGTTGCATAGACCATTGACACATAACCAAACAATGGTTTGCGAGCAAAGGTAGGAATAATTTCAGAGATTATGCCAAATGAAGGCAATATCATAATATACACTTCAGGGTGTCCAAAGAACCAGAAGATGTGTTGGAACAATACTGGGTCACCACCACCTGCGGCATCAAAGAAAGAGGTTCCAAAATAACGATCAGTCAACAACATGGTAACCGCACCAGCAAACACCGGCATTACTGCAATTAACAAAAATGAAGTAATTAACCAAGTCCATACGAACAATGGCATTTTTAAATAGCCCATATTCGGTGCACGCATATTCATAATCGTGGCTATCACATTGATTGCTCCCATAATCGACGATACACCTAACATGTGAATAGCAAACACGATGAAGGCCAGATTTTGACCGCCTTGTAAAACCAAAGGCGGATACATTGTCCAACCTGCAGCGGGTGCGCCACCGTCCATAAAGAATGTTGATGCAAGCAAAGCAAATGCAAAGGGCAAAATCCAAAATGACCAATTGTTCATTCTTGGCAGTGCCATATCAGGTGCTCCAATCATGATTGGAATCATCCAGTTAGCAAAACCTACAAAAGCTGGCATTACTGCGCCAAATATCATAATTATGGCATGCATGGTAGTTAGCTGATTAAAGAAATCAGGTTGAACAAATTGTAAACCCGGTTGGAACAATTCCAAACGAATTATCATTGCCAAAGCCCCACCAAAAATAAACATAGCCAAGGCAAAAATTAAATACAAAGTACCAATATCTTTGTGGTTGGTTGTCATTAACCAACGTTTTACAAATCCTTTAGGTTTGTGGTCATGATCATGATCATGTGTGTCTGCTACTGCTTCGTGACTCATTATTGTTACCCTCAACTATTCTTTATTCTTTTAACATCTTTAGGCTGTACTGAATCTTTCGCAGTATTGTCCCAAGCGTTTCGTGTATATGTGATTGCTGCTGCAATATCACTTTCAGATAAGATACTTCCAAATGCCCCCATTGCAGTTCCTGGCTTGCCAAAAACCACCGTTTTGATTAATTCATCAATAGACCCGTTCACCGCAATACTGTCTTTTAATGCAGGAAATGCAGGAGGCATACCTTGCCCTGTGATTTGGTGGCAGGCGGCACACTGTGATTCGTACACTGTTTTGCCTTTGCTTATCAAGTCAACTTGAGACCATTCAGAGTTGTTTTTAACCTCAGCAACAACTTGCTCACCTTTCTGTTCTTTCACCCAAGTGGCGTAATCTTCTTTAGACTTTACAATGACAACTATTGGCATGAACCCATGATCTTTACCACACAACTCGGCACATTGACCGCGGTAAGTGCCGACTTTTTTCACATTGGTCCAAGCCTCGTTTACAAACCCAGGGATGGTGTCACGTTTCCAACCAAATGCAGGAACCCACCATGAGTGAATCACATCATCAGAAGTTAATAAAATTCGGATATTGGTATCAACAGGCAATATCAAAGGGTTATCAACGTCCAATAAATAATTCTCAACTTCATATAAATCAACTGTTGGATTGGCTTGTCTAGCTGCATTTGAGTCAGCTTTTAAAGTACTTAAAATTGAAATGCCTTCATCTAGGTAGTCGTATTTCCATTTCCATTGATAGCCTGTAACTTTAATGGTCATGTCCATAACAATATTTTTACCATCAGCGTCTTTAGGGGCTTCCATTTTAATCAGTGCTTTTGTCGATGGGAAAGCAATAATAACAAGGATAACAATAGGAATTATTGTCCAAATTATTTCTGCAGTTGTGCTGTGTGAAAATTGAGCAGGCTCAACACCTTTAGATTTTCTATGGGCAAACATAGAATAGATCATTGCCCCAAAAACGATTACCCCTATAACCACACATATCCAAAGAACTATCATGTGCAAATCATAAGCAATTTTCGAGAATTCAGTTACGCCTTCGGTCAAGTTGTATTTTGATTTTTCTGCAAAAGCAAAAGAACTAAATAAAAGCCCGATTGATAACCATAGGAAATTTTTACAGCTGCTTTTTAACCAGCTTGTTTTTCTGTTCATCGATTCTATACCCTCTGTTTTTTCTTGCGACCCATAATTTTCTTCACTTAAAGTTATTTTAACAAAGATTAATCAAGGTCAATCTAGCGCATTTTATCACGAGGCTGAATAAATAGTCGCATTCAAATTTAAAAATATTTAAGATTTATCTATTTTATTATATTAAAGTCTTCTAATGTTACAAAAGTGACAGAAAATCAACTTGTATGATTTTTGCTTTGCTAATAAATTTTTTAGTTTTTCAGAGACTCCTTAAGCCAGTTCAATTATAATGTTCGTTTTAATTGATTTTGTACTTCAATGACTACTACAACCAATCATCCAATTACTCTTCTGGGGCTTTCTGAAAGCTATTTGGCAGATGAAAGCGCGTTAATTAATCAATTGCTAGAACAGGCAAATCCCGGTTATGAAAAACGCCAAGAAATAAAGCAACTTGCCATTAAATTGGTTGAGAATGTTCGTTCTCAAATTGACCAAATGGATGGTGTAGATGCCTTCATGAAGGAATACGACTTGTCATCCAAAGAAGGCATTGTATTGATGTGTATGGCAGAGGCTTTATTGCGCATCCCCGATAAAGGAACGGCAGAAAAACTGATTAAAGACAAATTATTGGACGCAGACTGGAAATCACACATGGGCAAAAGTGATTCAACATTTGTTAACGCCTCAACTTGGGGACTGATGCTAACTGGCAAAATCATTCATGTCGATGAAGGCAAAAAGGGCCTATCAAAAATCTTTGATAAAATGCTCAATAGAACAGGCGAACCAGCAGTACGAATGGGGGTTTACCAAGCCATGAAAGTGATGGGCAAGCAATTTGTCATGGGACGTACCATAAAAGAAGCCCTGAAACGTTCACTAACCAAGAAACACAGAGATTACCGTTTTTCATTCGATATGTTGGGAGAAGCAGCGCTAACACAAGCCGATGCAGATAGATATTTGGCATCATACTTGCGTGCGATTCAAGCGATAGCCAAGGGCAATGAAAAGAAACCAATCGAAGATGCCGCAACTATTTCAATTAAATTATCGGCCTTACATCCGCGTTATGAGATCGCCCATGTGCAAAGGGTATTGGCAGAATTGGTTCCGAATGTACAAAAAATTGTGGACTTAGCCAGTTCATTAAATGTGGCAGTGACAGTTGATGCCGAAGAAGCAGACAGGTTAGAGCTGTCTTTGTTGGTCTTTGAGAGAGTTTATAAAAACTCACAAACAGGCTACGATGGTTTTGGCTTGGTGGTTCAAGCCTTTTCTAAAAGAGCGGCGGATGTGATTGATTTTTTAACAGAATTGGTGGACAAACACGGACACAAGATTCCACTGCGCTTGGTCAAAGGTGCTTACTGGGACACTGAAATCAAACGTGCACAAGAACAAGGTTTGGAAAATTATCCAGTATTTACCCGCAAGGTCAATACCGATATTTCTTATCTGGCATGTGCAAGCAAACTATTAAGTAACCGCGATAAATTCTACCCGCAGTTTGCCACGCACAATGCCAATACTGTTGCCGCAGTTCGTGTCATGGCTGGCGATAACTTGGGCTATGAATTTCAAAGACTACATGGTATGGGTCAAACCTTACACCAACAAAGCATTGATCCTGCAGGTTTAAATGTGCCTTGTCGGGTTTATGCGCCAGTGGGCAGCCATGAAGATTTGTTGCCATACTTGGTACGAAGATTGTTAGAAAACGGTGCCAACACCTCATTTGTTAATCGCTTGGTTGATTTAGAATTAAAAATCGACGACATCACCAGAGACCCCATCGAAATGGTGCGCAAACACCAGCAACACAAACACCCACAGATACCATTGCCGATTGATATATTTCAACCCGAGCGTAAAAACTCAATGGGCATTAATTTGGCAGATATTGCTACCTTGCAGCATTTGGAAAGTGAATTAAAAAAGCACGAATCTAAAAAAATAACGGCGACACCATTGATCCCAGGTTATAAAGGACAGTCCAAATCTAAAGGCGTTTATTCACCTGCCAATCTTGATTTCTTGGTTGGGCATTGTATCCATGCCAATGCCCAAGATGTTCAATTGGCGTTAAACAATGCACAATCGGCATTTACAGAATGGAATAACACTGAAGTTTATCAACGGGCATTGATGATCAATAAAGTGGCGGATTTAATGCAAGAAAATCAAATTCTGTTAATGCACCTGTTGCGCCATGAAGCTGGTAAAAGTTTGGCAGACAGTATTTCTGAAATTAAAGAAGCCATAGATTTTTGTCGTTATTATGCCCACCATGCCAGCCTAAAAATGGCCAATGGTTTAAAAATGCCAGGCCCAACGGGCGAAAGCAATTTTTTAAGTCTGCAAGGCAAAGGTACTTTTGTTTGTATCAGCCCTTGGAATTTTCCCTTGGCGATTTATGTCGGGCAAATAGTCGCAGCATTGGTTACTGGCAACTGTGTGATTGCCAAACCTGCCGATCAAACACCTATCATTGGCTATTATGTGGCTCGATTAATCCACCAAACCGGTGTTCCTGTATCCGTTTTTCAATTTGTACCCGGTCCTGGAAAAGTGATTGGCAATGTCTTGTGTCAATCGCCCAAAACCACCGGCGTAATATTTACCGGTTCCACCCAAACCGCACAAACCATTAACAAAAACCTCGCCAATCGAGATAACTGTGCGATTGCCACTTTGGTTGCCGAAACAGGTGGACTCAATTGTATGATTGCCGATTCATCAACATTGCCTGAACAACTGGTTAAAGATGTGATTGCTTCGGCCTTTGTAAGTGCAGGTCAAAGATGTTCAGCATTGCGTGTTTTATACATTCAAGAAGACATTGCCGATAGTACGCTAGAAATGTTAGCAGGAGCAATGGATCAAATGAGCATCAGCCATCCACAAAATTATGCATCCGATGTTGGGCCTTTAATAGATAAAACTTCACTCAACAAACTCAATGCCCATGTAGATTATATGCAAACCCATGGTAAATTAATCAAAGCCTTAAAAGTCCCAGAAAAATTAAAAGGCCATTACTTTGCACCGCATGCCTTTGAAATGGATTCAATATCTTTATTAAAAGAAGAAGTATTCGGCCCATTCTTGCATGTGATACGTTACCAAGCCAAAGACTTAGACAAGGTAGTCGATGAAATTAACAACACAGGTTACGGCTTAACCTTCGGAGTACATTCAAGAATCAACAACACCATCGAACATGTCATCGGTAAAATTCGCTCTGGTAATTGCTATATTAACCGCAGTACCATTGGCGCTGTAGTTGGCGTCCACCCATTTGGCGGTATGGGTTTATCAGGAACAGGTCCCAAAGCCGGAGGTCCTAATTATCTAGAAAGTTTTGTAACCGAAAAAACAGTGACCAATAATATTGCTGCCGTTGGTGGCAATGCGGATTTGTTGGAAATAAGTGAGGAATGAAATTCAGGTGCTAGGTTTTAGGTAACAGGTTCTAGGTTCTAGGTAACAGGCAGGCCAACTTCCGTTATACCTGGGAAGGCAGGTATCTACTCCAAATTAATGGTGAATTATGAATGAAAAGCTAGTAAAAAAATTAACTTGGTTCTTGATTTTAAGTTCATTACTTTATCTTGGCTATATTTTGGTTAATTATTCCTTAGGAGATTGGCAGCAATATATTTTTATTAAGAACTCTGAACACTCTACTAAAGCAAGATATAATTTGAATTTATTTTATGCAATTTATACTGGAATTTCAGCGTTGTGGGTATTAATTACCCTAGTATTGTTTCTGACCAAGAAAAAACATTTTAGATTAAGCATTGTTAATCTGTATTTGGTATACAGTCTTTTTTTAGTGATGACATTTATTATCTATGAATATTTTTTCAAAGAATATGTATTTTATTTTCATAATACAGGTGAAGAAAAGCTATTACTTTTTTTTAGTTATTCAGTTGTTTATTCAATAATAGCAATTATTGTAAGTCGTTCAAAGTACATTGCCAGAGAATTTATTCGCTAGTTAGTGGTTGACCGAAAAATCAAAATTCCCAATTAAATTCTGATTCCAACT
>CAZLZZ010000116.1:0-11430 GCA_964564165.1 uncultured Alcanivoracaceae bacterium
AAGCACCCCATTGAGAAAAAACCACCACCTTGGTTTAAGGATTTTTTAGCTGAATAGTATTGAGATCAGAGTAAAATATCAACTGGATTGCTCACTTGTGTTAATATTAGTGTTTATCTTAAAAACCATACTAAGTGTTATGAAAACAATATTATTAATTTTGATCCTTTTTTTGTCAGGTTGTGCAGCTATGCATATAGATGATAAAACTACTGCTCAATCAAAAACCCAATGTCCGATTGGTTATCATTTGGAACAAACAGCTGGTGTGGTTATTTTTGCGGGGAGTAATGATAAAAACAAGCACTCTGTTGAGTTTAGATGCGTTGTTGATTCTGTACAAGACAGTTACAAAAATTCTGACTCTTTGTAATACCCAAATCCCGATATAGAAAGCACGATTATAGTACAACCCCTTAGCACGCCTAGCAAATCTAAAAAATGCCTTCTCACCAATGAGGTGGTTACGTATTTTTTAGATTTACTATACGCACCAATAATACTTCTGGAAAGTATTTTCACGTTAGCCCACATGGAAGTGGGTAAGTATCATGGACGATACGCATAATTGATTGCACTCTAATTCGCGTTTCTATATCGGGATTAGGGTAATAAAACACAGTCTTTATAGTTACGCCTGTCTTTTAAAAGTTGTAGAGTGGGCAGGACTAAAGTCCCGGTTCCGGGGTGTGGAGCCTTTATGTAATATAAAGTTATTCTCGGACAAGCTCCTAGATATGAGCATACCTTTTCAATATAAAAGTTTTTTATTTGCATAGTTTTGTGTATGCACGCATAATGTGTGAGATTAATATAAACGAGGGTGACTTATGTCAATAACTGTAGGGTTTGTTAGTGAAGTTTCAGAATTAGAGCAACGCGTTGCGCTGGTGCCTGAAACCACTAAAAAAATGATAAAAGCAGGGTGGAAGGTAATCATGCAAGCAGGCGCAGGAAGCGATGCTGGTTTTGTTGATTCTGCTTACGAAGGCTGTCAAATTGAAAAAGATGCAAAAAAAGTACTGGCAAATGCAGATGTGTATGTTTGTATTTCTGCGCCATCAGCTGACACCATTAAGCAAATGAAAGAGGCTTCAATTTTGGTGGGTATGATTTCTCCTTTTGCCGACAAACAGAGATACGATATTGCTAATAAGAAAAATATTACTGTTTTCTCGATGGAATTGGTGCCACGTACTTCTCGTGCACAATCCATGGATGCTTTGTCGTCACAGGCCTCAGTTGCAGGATACAAAGCTGTCTTGATGGCTGGTGTTGCATCTCCTCGGTTTTTCCCTATGTTAACTACTGCGGCTGGAACCATTCGTCCTTCGCAAGTTTTTGTGATTGGTGCTGGAGTTGCGGGATTACAGGCGATTGCTACAGCCAAGCGGCTTGGTGCGATGGTTATGGGTTATGACGTTCGCCCAGAAACAGTTGAACAAATTCAGTCATTAGGGGCTAAATTTTTAGACTTAGGTGTTGATGCGGTCGGCGAGGGTGGTTATGCCCGTGAATTAACCGATGAAGAAAAGAAACAACAACAAGAAGCGATGACCGAATTTCTGAAAAAAGTTGATGTGCTAATTACTACAGCGGCAGTTCCGGGTCGTCCTGCTCCGCGTTTGATTACCGAAGAAATGACCAAAAACCTCAAACCCGGCACCATTGTAGTAGATTTGGGTGCAGAAGGTGGCGGCAATGTGGCATTAACGCAAAAAGGCAAGACCGTTAAGAAAGACGGTGTTACTTATATGGGTCCGGTAAATTTGGCAGGAACATTGGGCTTGCATGCCAGTGAAATGTATTCACGCAATGTTTGGAACCTATTGTCTTTGATGAAAGATGCAGGGGGTAATTTTGGCATCAATTGGGAAGATGATATTTTGCAAGGATGTAATGTAACACGCGATGGGCAAATTGTTCATTCCATGGTTAAGCCAGCAATGGTTAAGCCTGACACGGCGGAGAAATAAAATGATTGATGGATTTGTAGCAGTTTATGTATTTATGTTGGCGGCTTTTGTCGGCAATGAAATTATTTCAAAAGTGCCTGTTGTATTACACACGCCTTTGATGTCGGGTTCCAACTTTATTCATGGGATAGTTTTGGTAGGAGCTATGGTGGCTTTGGGCCATGCAACTACCGACCTTGGTAAAGTTTTCGGCTTTATTGCGGTGTTTTTGGGTGCTGGCAATGCCGCAGGTGGGTATGTGGTAACCGAGCGCATGTTGGAGATGTTTAAAACCAAGAAAAAAGACGATAAGGGTGATAAGAAATGAGCGAATATATCCCTTGGTTAATTAAGATTTCGTACTTTGTAGCGGCGATATTGTTTATCGTTGGATTGCGCAGAATGTCAGCCCCAGGTACAGCCAAAGGCGGTATTGTTTGGGCTGGTTTTGGTATGATTATTGCCACGGTTGTAACTTTCCTTACACCAGGCATGGATAATTATTGGCTAATTCTTGCAGCATTGGTTTCAGCCACTGTTCTTGCATGGGTGAGTGGTAAAAAAGTAGCCATGACAGATATGCCACAAATGGTGGCCTTGTACAATGGTATGGGTGGTGGTTCCGCTGCATTTATTGGTGTAATGGAGCTTTATAGGGTGACTAACGGCTACCTTATGTCTGCTATACCAACGACGCTTGCATTAACAGGTGTGTTTATTGGCGCTGTTTCATTAACGGGTTCCTTAATTGCCTTTGGTAAATTACAGGGCTTGATTGATAGACGCTACACTTTCCGGGGTCAAAATATCTTTAATGGTATTTTCGCATTGGCTGTTATTGGTTTCGGCATCTATACCTTTAATAATATGGAAGCGATGAACCTTTGGATTTTCTTTGGCGGGGCTCTGGTGCTTGGTATATTAATGACCTTACCTATTGGTGGCGCGGATATGCCAGTGGTGATATCATTGTACAATGCCTTTACAGGTTTGGCGGTATCCTTTGAGGGTTACGTGCTGGGTAATTGGGCTATGATTGTTGCGGGTATGTTGGTTGGTGCAGCAGGTACTTTGCTCACTCAATTAATGGCAAAAGCCATGAATCGGAGCATCTGGAACGTACTTTTTGGTTCTATGGGCGGTGGCGAATCTGCCAGTGCAGAGGGTAGCCAAGGTGAAATGAAAGAGATTGAAGGTGCTGATTCAGCAATCATGATGGCATATGCTGAACGTGTGGTTATAGTTCCTGGTTATGGTTTGGCAGTAGCACAAGCACAACATAAATTGTGGGAAATGACTCAATTGCTAACTAATAATGGTGTTGATGTAAAATTTGCTATTCATCCCGTTGCTGGTCGTATGCCCGGACACATGAATGTGTTGTTGGCGGAGGCTGGAGTGCCCTATGATATGATTGAAGATATGGAAGACATCAATCCACAGTTTAAACAAACTGATGTGGCGTTAGTGATTGGTGCCAATGATGTGGTCAATCCTGCGGCGCGCGATGATCCTTCTTCTTCTATTTATGGTATGCCAATTTTGGAAACCGATTTAGCCAAAAATGTAATTGTGATTAAACGTGGTCGCGGTACTGGTTTTGCTGGTATTCAAAATGGTTTATTCTTTAAGGACAATACCAAGATGTTATTTGGTGATGCACAAGATGCCATTTCTGAATTGATTCATGGTTTGAAAGAGCTTTGATAAATTGAAAAGGGAAAATTGAAAATTATAAAAGGCGAACTGTGTTCGCCTTTTTATTTTTTAAATGGCGAAATTTATTTTGCCACATGCAATCTGAAAACATGGTGGAAATCTAAACGCAGGTATTCCAGTTTTGCACCATTGGATCGACACATTTCTCTGCAAATGTACAGGCCTAATCCTGTGCCTTGGGTGTGGGTTGTGAAAAACGGGGTGAATAAGCTTTCCTCAACGATGGGCTCAAAAGGGAGGCCGGCATTAACGAAGTCTATGAAAACATATTTTTCTTGATTGCTCACATTGATTGAAAGTTTGTTGCCTTCGCCATGTTTCAAGGCATTCTCTGCTAAATTCCAAAAGAGTTGGCTGATGTGTGTGTTGTCAAAATTAATAGATAGCCCATTGTCGCAGTCTATCTCACAATGACTGAAATCTAAATCATGTTGTTCGCACAGTTGTTTTCTGAGTTTTATCAATGTGTCGTTCAAGTTAAAGTTCACTTGATTGGCAACGTGCGGTTTCGACATCAATAATATATCTTCAATGATTTCGTTGGAGCGTTCAACTTGTTTGATGATAATGTCAGTAAAGGCCATGTCATCATGTGGGATGCTTTCTGATTCATTGAGCAATTGAGCTGCAGAATAAATAGCCGCCATAGGATTGCGCAGTTCGTGAGCAATAGTGGCAGAAAGTTGCCCCAGTGAGGCAAGGTTGATTTGCAAAGATTTTTCGTTAATTTGTTTTTGCTCTTCTATAAACAATAAACTAAGCCCAGATGCTTTGTCTTTATTGATCACATGAATCAGTACTTCCTCACCGTGGATTGTTACGCTTTTGTGCGAAGATTCTTGGGTGGCAACGATTTTTTTGATTAAAAACTCAGGCAATATTTGTCTTTGAGATAGGTTCAACAATCGTTTGGCCTTGTTATTAATCATGATTGTTTTGTAGTCATTGTCAAAAGCCACAACACCGGACTGCATCTGATCGATAATCAACTTGTTAATTTGTGATAAATTGGTTATTCTGGTTTCTTGCTTTTGAGTCAATAAAACAGATTGATTGTAGTTTTGAGATTGCCGAAAACCGATCAAAGCAATCGCAAAGTAAGTCAAGGAATACAGCAAGATTGAGGTCGGGTTGTTTTCTAGATCATTTAAGTTCAGTAATTGCGGCATGTACCACAACAACAAAGTAGCGAAAATAGGCATCGCGATAATCGTGTAAGGTTTGCGGCTGAGCATTGAAAATGAACCAATGGTAATCACTGGAAAAATAACCCAACCATCATTTAAGCCATTAAATAACAGGGTTAAAGCGATGATAGCAGGCAAATCAACCACCAATGCAATTAGACCGATGGTTAAGCTCTGGTGTTTGTAAATATCGGAAAACAACCAGGTCAATATAGAGAACGCCAAATACAGACTAGCAATCAATTTAGAGATGTCTGAAGTATAAGAAACTCCCATAATATTGCTAAAATTTTTGAATATTATAGAAAAGAAGAAGAAGCTCAGCAACAATCTAAATAGATTCAAATAACGAATACTTTGGTACTCGTTAATGTTTAAATTATCAGGCTTGTTTTTCATTTAATTTCACACTAAATTTTTTACTTATTCTATATTTTACTTATCTTGTATTTATGGTTGGGTATTAGTAAGGCGCATAAGTTAACTCACTTTGCTTAAATTTCTTAGACCAAAGCAATTTGCCATCCACATCATAAGATTCCAAAATCATGTTGCGATCTTTTCGTTTGCCTTCAAATTTCAATTTGCAAAAGTTATTAACGCCAACCAGAGTCTCCTGAATCAAGGTGGATTTTTTGCGTTCCTCATCAATCACCTTTTCATGGGTTCCTGCGGTAAAAGGAGAGCAGGTAAGCTCATACAATGGATAGGCATCTTTTCTGAGTATTTTTAGCATTTCTGTGTGGTGCTTATCACCACTTAAAAATACCACGCCTTCTATTTTGTTTTCATCTAGCCACTCCAGAAAGGCATCGCGTTCATAACGGTACTTGTCCCAACCTTCCCACTTGTGGTAATCATTGAGCATTTGGTTGCCGCCCACGATAAACTTAAACGGCTGTCTTGAAGCCACCAATTGATTCTTTAACCACGACATCTGTTCTTTGCCATACATGTGCTTATCAGGGCCATCCGGCATGAGTTCGTTACTTCGATGGTATCTGGCATCCATCAAAAAGAAATCAACATCGTTGAATCTAACCTTGGTAAATATACCAGGGGTTTCTGGCATTCCGTAGCTGGGATTGGCCCAAACTTTTTTAAAAATATCTAAACTGCGTGCTTTATGAATAAAATAACTGCCACTGTTGTCGGGTCCAAAGTCATGGTCATCCCAAATCGCATAATTGGAAAAATTTCTAAATATGGGCTGTAAAAAATCACGTCCCTTATCCTTGCTAGCCCGATAAATCATATTTTGGTCCGCATCATAATCAACCTCGCGATAGTACCAATTATCACCCAACCATAGCATCATGTCAGCCTCTTGATTGGCAATCGTATCAAAAATCTCATAACCGCCACCATAAGGAGTGCCTGCACGGTCATGTGCTTCTTCATTCCCGAAATTACAAGAACCAGTTAACACTGTAAAATCAGGTGGATCCTTGCGCCACATCCACAGCTCTTGGGTTTTGAAAGTAAAAAATTCTTTTTTCTTTTGGACTGGTTTCTTATCCACCCATATTTTATAATGGTAAGTTGAACCGGGTTTTAAGCCACTTATTTTAAAGGTGTGCATATTATAATTTTTGGCTTTGATCTTGGCAGTGATAGTTTTGGCGTGTTCTTTATGGTTTTCTTGCCAATACTTTATCGAAGCATTAGTGGGTTGTTGCGCTTCTATCCAAATATTGACTCCTCGCAGTGCAGTATGACCTAACATAGGGCCGGATTTCAAAGGAGAGTTTATGGAAGAATTAGAGCTAGGGCTAGAAATAGCATTAAAACCAGATAAAAGTAAAAGAATAAAAAATAATCGTTTCATAGTAAACTTAAAGTTCCAAAAAATAAGTGTAATTGTATCAGAGTGTCTGAATTATTCATATTGGCAAATGAATTTTTGTGTTTCAAGCAGTGATTCTGTATCTAAAGAGAATAATTTTCTGCTAAAGCAACGAAATTTTAACAAAAGTCTTTTAGACTGAACGCATCTATGACAAAATGCACGGGTTAATCCTTTGGTTTTAATCATTGGATGAAATAGTTTAGATGAAGTTTCCATAGTAATGGGCGCATGAATATCTATAATAATTTAACTTAAAGAAGGGTTCTTTTAAAATGAAAAACATTAAACGAATAAATTGGCTGCTTGTTGCTTTTTTTATAGCAATTTCAGCAACGAGTGTAACTTATGCTCAAAATACGGCTTCAGCAATACGCGGAACAGTAACTGATTCGGAAGGCAATTTCTTGCCTGGCGCAACAGTTGTGATTAAACATATTCCAACTGGCGCTACGAAAACATTAACCACAAATGATAGTGGTAACTATCAAGCTAGGGGCTTACGTGTAGGCGGTCCTTATAGTGTTTCAATCAGCAATGAAGGTTATAACAGTGGCAAGCAAGACGATGTTTATATCACTCTTGGCGAAGTAAAGTTTGTTGATGTCGCCATTGCTTCTGAGTCATTTGAAGTAGATGAAGTGGTGGTATTTGGTAACGTAGGGCAAACCATATTTAGTGCGGACAATATGGGCTCAGGAACATCTATTAGTACAGAAACTTTAGAGAACTCTCCAACTATTTCAAGAGATGTAACCGATTTTTTAAGATTGGATTCTAGAATAAACTTAAGAGACAATGGTGGTTTTTCAGTTTCAGGTGTTAATAACCGTTCAAACAACTTCTCTATTGATGGTGTTGGTGCAAATGATCCATTTGGTTTAGAAGCCAATGGTTTTGCTGGGCTAGGTCAACCGTTTAATATTGATACTCTTGAGCAATTAGATATTCAGTTGTCTCCTTATGATGTGACTTTATCTAATTTCACAGGTGCTAATATTAATGCAGTAACAAAAAGTGGTACCAACGAATTTACCGGTTCTATAAATTATCAATATGGTGACGATAGCCTTTCAAGAGACCTTTCCAATTTTGAAAACACGCAATTTAGTGCGACGTTAGGCGGCCCAATTATTAAAGATAAATTGTTTTTCTTTATTGGCTATGAAGACACCTCTAGAACAAGATTGCCTAATAGCACCAATGTATTAGATTCTACAGTGCAGAGTGTAATTGATGCGGCCCGTGATACTTATGGTATTGATATAGGTACGTTAACAGTTCCTAGTTTACCAGACACCAAAGAAAACATTTTATTAAAAGTGGATTGGTTAATTAATGAAGACCACAGGGTGTCCTTAAAATACAATACCAATGAAGATAACAATCCTAGATTGCCAGGTTTCTTTCGTACAGGGAGATCAGCAAGTTCATATTGGTATGCCAATAATTATCAAACTGACACATTTGCCTTGAATTTGTACAGCGATTGGTCAGATAATTTTAATACAGAATTAAGAATTTCTACCTCTCAATATGACAAAGTTCCAACCGGGGTTGTTGGTGATTTAAGTAACTTAGCTTTTGTTGAAGTTAGAAATGTGGGGCCTGAAGAAGAAACCGTGTTTTTTGGTCGCGAAAGATTTAGACACGCAAACTCTCTTGCTACAGAAACCAATAATTTTTATTTAGACGGTAATTACTTTGTTGGTAATCACACCATTAAAGTGGGTGTGGATTATCAAGAAAACATTATTAACAATACATTTTTAAGCGATGCATTGGGTAACTATAGATTTAATAGTTTAGATGATTTCATCAATGGGAACATTAATAGATTCCGTTACAATATTGGCATAGACCCTAATGACCCAACTCCAGCAGCAAATTGGGCATGGGAAAATCTAGGGTTGTTTATTCAAGACACATGGCTTGTAAATGATAAATTAACCGTTCAGTATGGTGCACGTTGGGATAAGCCTTCAACTAATGATAGTCCTTTGTTGAATCCTGGTTTCCAAGATGCATTTGGTTTTAGTAACCAAACAGTTATTGATTCAGGTGTTTTTCAACCCAGAATTGGTTTTAACTATGATATGAGTGATGAACTTAGTATGCAGTTGCGCGGTGGTGTAGGTGTGTTTAGTGGTGGTGCTGCTAATGTTTGGTTATCTAATCCATTCTCAAACCCAGGCGGAAACGTTAATAGTTATAGTATCAGTGGTTATGACGGACCTTATATACCAGATGGATTTAGTCAAATAGAACCAGGTAATGCATTTTCTGGTCAAAATGTTGATGTAATTAGACCAGGTTTCAAATTGCCGACAGTATTGAAATCTAATATTGCATTAGATGCAGAGCTTCCGTGGTATGGTTTACAAGCAACTTTTGAATATGAGTATACTAAGCAACAAAATGGTATTTTTTACAGAAACTTAAATTTGGGAGATCCAACAGGTACATTGCCTGATGGCAGAACTACTTATTATGAAGATCCACTGAATTTGTCAGGCGACAGATCTCTTAGAAATCGTGATTTTGGTAATGTAATGGAGCTAAGTAACTCAGGTAGAGGTGATACTAAACGCGCTACAATAAGCTTGGAAAAGAAAACAGAACATTTGTTTATTAAGGGTTCATACACGAATACCAGTACTTCTGAAGTAAGTCCAGGAACATCTTCTCGTGCAATATCAAACTGGACAAATACCCCGGTTTTTAATGTTAATACTGAAGAAGTAGGCGTATCAAATTACGAGATTGCTAATGCTTTCACTATGCAAGCCAGCTATAACAATAACTTTTTTGGCGATACAAATACAAATGTAAGCGTATTTTGGAATTCATCAGATGGAGAGCCATATTCATATACTTATGATAATGATATTAATGGCGATGGCGTTCGTGACAATGATTTGTTTTACGTACCAAATGTTGGAGAGTATGTCATGGCGGATCCTTCAGAGGCCGCGGCATTCGAAGCTTTCTTAGTAAACTCAGGTTTGGACCAGTTTCGTGGACAAATTCCAGTTAGAAACTCTTTTAAAGCGCCAAGAATTAACCTTTGGGATTTAAAAATAAAGCAAGAACTTCCAGCAATGGGTATGTTTAGAGCATCTGTTTTCTTATCAATTCAGAATTTAGGAAACTTGCTGAATAAAGATTGGGGTCAAGTATATACAGGTTCATTTGATGGAATTGATATTGCCGAAATAGATGGTTACGATGATCAAGGACGTGCAATTATAGATTTCGAAGGTAGCGAAAATGTTCTCGATAACTTAAATCAACGTTTTATTGAAAGATCTAGATGGCAAGCACAAGTCGGTATACGTATAGATTTCTAAACGTATTCTGACTTTGAAAGTTAAAAAGGGTGGCTCTTGGAGCCACCCTTTTTTTTGCTTTGCTAAAAAGCATCTGTAATATTTATTCTAGACTAGAAAACTATTTTAAATAGCTGCTTACGCATTGACGTTTAAAATCACAACACAAGTATCACAAAACAACGACATAACAAAAGGTCATAACAAGGACAGCAATAATATTTACAGCTCAGCCGCACACTCCAATAACTAAAAAACTATTGTAGGGGCGGCGATTTATCGCGCCCATTCTTTCATGTGGATTAATACGCCAGACATAGACGCGATAAATCGTCGTCTCTACAGTTGAAGCTTGGTATGGTAAAAAATCGGCATTATCTTTGTTAATTATCGTCTAAGCATAGGAAAAATAGGGTGCGTGTTGGACTTTAATCAATGAGTTTATCGATAGGCTGTTGTTGGGCTTCGCGGAGCTCGACCCAACCTACAATGTCAACAAAACAAGGACACCCATATTATTTATTACTCAGTTGCACACCCCAATGACTAAAAAGTTATTGTAGGGGCGGCGATTTATCGCGTCCAATATTTCATGTGAATTAATACGCCAGACATAGACGCGATAAATCGTCGTCTCTACAACACAATATGGGCAACACAATATGGGACACCCATCAAACTAGTACCATAAAGGAAGAACAATACTGGAGAACAATACTGGCAGCAATATTGGCCGCAATACTGGCCGCAACAAAAGCAAGGACACTCATATTGCTCATTGCTAATCCGCACATTGAATAACTAAAAGGCTATTGTAGAGGCGGCGATTTATCGCGTCCAATCTTTCATGTGAATTAATACACCAGATATAGACGCGATAAATCGTCGTCTCTACAGTTGAGCTTGGTGTAATAAGATGACGACATTCCTTTTGGATTAGGTGATTATTGTTCTTTGGTCGATGCTACTGGACGAACCATTATTGCCAATAAACATGGCTTCATACCTGAAGACTTACCGCCCATTTTAAACCGATTAAATCTTAATTCTGATACTTGGCTAGACGAACTTAATCAATTCAAAACAAAAGGCCATACTGCGGTTGGAACCGTTCAACAACTCAAAGATTTTTGTAAGTCTGTTAGTAAGAAATGGCGCACGGGTATTCAGTTAAATCCAACTTTAGAATAATCAAATTCCACAAGGTTTTCTAACACACAATTTTTGCGTGACGGATTACTACGTTTAAAATAAGCCAAACTCTCAATATCCCCATCAAATCAGCCTAAAATAGATATTGCTACCTGAATTTTTAATATATCAAACTAAAACCAAGCTAAAAAATGGATTTTTGTGCAGCTTGTTGTTTTTTATAGCTGGCTGTCCTTTGTATT
>CAZLZZ010000117.1:0-11403 GCA_964564165.1 uncultured Alcanivoracaceae bacterium
GTATCGGATTGGCCACTATTAAACGCCATGCTCAATGTGGCATCTGGTGCGACTTGGGTTTCCTTGCATCATGGTGGTGGCGTAGGCATGGGATATTCACAACATTCAGGTATTGTTATTTGTTGTGATGGCAGTAAAGAAGCCGATGAACGTATTGCAAGAGTTTTGTGGAACGATCCTGCTACTGGAGTTATGCGGCATGCCGATGCGGGGTATGAGATTGCGGAAAGATGCGCTCGCGAACACGATCTAAACCTTCCAATGATAAATGATTAATTATGAATTATTAATGGAAAATCAAGAGCAATCTGTCCACAGATAGACGCAGATTAACACAGATAAAATATTATGATAAAAGAAGTTTTTGAAAGTATGTTTAGTGAAATACTGATTGCACCATTAATCAACTTAGGATTTCAATCCAATGGGAAATCTTTATTTCTTATTGATAAAGATATATCTATCAGTTTGATTAGACTTGGAGGAAAAATGTCCATAAGAAATGGAATTTCTCAAATCCTTTGTTTTCGCCATACGTTTTTGCCAAATTTAGACGAAAAACTTAATAATAAATCTGAAAGTAATGTTTTTGCTTACCCAATAAAACTTAAACCATCAAAAGTTAAAATGATGTTTGGAAACAGCATAAAATATAAAGCTAATAATTTACAGTATGACTATGAAAAATTCACATATGAAAATAAATCTGATAAACAAATTGAGGATTATTTATTGAATACATATAAAGCAGTAATTGAGTTATTAAAATGGGCAAAAAAAACAAATTATAAGGTTTTGGAAAAACAAATATTCAAATATGGCGAATCAGCTTGGATTGAAAAATTATGGTTAAAATCATATTCTGAGCACAAATTAAAAAAGTAAGAGTAAAACCGTAAGGTGGGCTTGCCCACCAAGTTTAATACTGAATAATTATCGAAACAACTGAAACACTTCTGGTGGGCGGGGCCCACCCTACGACAATGAGTTATAAAAAGACTTATACGGGTAGTTGGCTTTAGTCAACACTTTTGAGAGGTTGACTGAAGCCAACTACCCGAAAGAGTAATAAAAGAACAATGAGTTAAATATAAAAACCTCTGTGTTACTTGCAATTCATCAGCAAGCAACGAACTAACAGGAAACACGAAATTAAAATATAGGTTGGTGCTAAACGAAGTGAAGCCCAACAATGAGGTTAGCGAAACTCTGCTGTTGGGCTTCGCAAGCTCAGCACCAACCTACAAATGAGTTATAAAGAAACAATGAGATGAATTGAATAAAAACTCCGTGAATCTCTGTGAAACTTCTGTGAACCTCCGTGTTCCTTAGCAATCATCGGACAACATAAAACCAACAACTGAACAATATGAAAAACATAAAACTAAACAAATCAGGCCTAAATCTTAAACAATTGCGTTACATCTGGGAGAACCCCATACACTTTTCTCTTGAAGATGAAATGATGGTTGGGATAAGGGCTTCACGCAAAACAGTGGAGGATATTGCCGATTCGGATGAAACAGTTTACGGTGTTAACACTGGATTTGGGTTGCTTGCCAGTAAGAAGATTGCACGAGAAGATTTAGATAAATTACAGCGCAATCTGGTGATTTCACATGCCACCGGTGTGGGCAATCCTATTGACACCAATACCACGCGCTTGATTATGACGCTTAAAGCCGTAAGTTTAGCACAAGGTTTTTCAGGAATTCATCCCAATACCATCAATCTTTTGATCGAAATGATAAACCATGAAATTTATCCCATCATTCCTGAAAAAGGCTCAGTCGGTGCTTCAGGTGATTTAGCGCCACTCGCACACATGAGTTTAGTGATGATTGGCATGGGAAAGGCGATGTACAAAGGCGAAATAGTTGAAGCCAAATATGCTTTAGAACAAGCAAGTTTAACTCAAATCAAACTGGGGCCTAAAGAAGGTTTGGCTTTATTGAATGGCACACAAGTTTCAACTGGTTTGGCTTTAAAAGGCTTGTTTTTAACTGAAAATTGTTTAACAGCAGCAGTTTTATCCGGTGCATTGTCTGTAGATGCTGCTAAAGGTTCACTCAGTCCTTTTGATCCACGTATTCATGCCGCTCGTGGGCAAGTGGGACAGATTAAATTGGCCAAAGTTTATTTTGATTTATTGCGTGATTCGCAAATTGTTAACTCACACGAAGACTGTGATCGCGTACAAGATCCGTATAGTTTGCGTTGTCAACCACAGGTGATGGGAGCGATTCTGGATTCGGTTGAATATACTGCCAGCCGCTTATTGATTGAAGCCAATGCGGCAACCGATAATCCCTTAATATTTGCGGCTGAGGGCGATGTGCTTTCAGGTGGCAATTTTCATGCTGAACCCGTTGGTTTGGTCGCTGATTTCATTGCCATAGGATTAGCAGATATGGCCAATATGTCAGAACGCCGTATCGCCATGTTGATTGATCCACATATGTCACGTTTGCCTGCTTTTTTGGTGCCAGATTCGGGTGTGAATTCAGGCTTTATGATTGTTCATGTAACTGCTGCGGCTTTAGCCAGTGAGAATAAAACCTTGGTACATCCTGCCAGTTGTGACACCATTCCGACATCTGCCAATCAAGAAGATCATGTATCCATGGCCACTTTTGCAGCACGTAAGTTAACGGATATTGCTGAAAACACAGCAACAATCATCGGCATAGAAATCATGGCAGCTTGTCAAAGCATTGATTTTCACAAAGATTTAAAAACCTCACCCAGCTTGTACAAAGTTTATCAACAAGTCCGCGAACAAGTGCCATTTTTAGACAAAGACCGTTTAATGACCGATGATTTACACAATTTACGCAATATGGTTTTGAAAGGTGAATTGAATAAACATCTAACAGGTATATGCCCCAGCCTGTAAATGGTATTAATATAAATCAAAACCTCCGCAGGGGGGCACCCATGTGTGCTCCCGTTGCTTGAATAAATTGACATAACAAGAAGGAAAACCAAGGGAACATAATCAACGAAGAATTTTTATTGCATTGAAAAATATCTATTGTATCAACTATAATACACCCATATTATGCGCACAATACACACACTTTAGGTATAGTTATGAATATTACACTGGGCTCTGAGTTTGAAACTCGGATTGCTAAAAAAGTAAAAAGTGGTTTATACACTTCTTCTAGCGAAGTTATCCGTGAAGGATTAAGGTTGTTATTTGAAAAAGATTTAGTTCGCGATAAAAAATTTGAAATACTAAAAGAGCAAGTATCATTAGGTTTCAAACAACTTGAATCTGGCAACTCTACTGACGAAAATATAATGGACTTATATCAAAAAGTAGCCGAAGATGAATCACCCTATAAAATATAGATTATCGGCACTGGCGAAAAATGACTTAAATGCCATATTTAAGTATACCATTCAAAGCTGGGGAGAGAATCAAGCCCAAAAATACGCAAAAAACTATCAGATGGTTTCGATTTACTGTCTCAAAAACCAGAAGTTGGTAAACCAAGAAAAGAACTCTTCCCCAATGCCTTATGTTTCCCAATCGGTAGTCATTTAGTTTTTTATGCTATCAACAAAGACTTAGGCACTAGAATTGAAATTGCACGAATTTTGCATCAGAGAATGGACATTGAGAATCATTTTTAAGTTACTTTACTTCATTTATTCATTACCACGCAGAGCGTGGGAACGAGATTAAACTCATAGTCTTTTCATTAACAATTCACCATTAACAATTTGTCATTAACATTTAACTACATAAATTAGCATTTAAAATTGCTCGTGGATTCAACTTTGCGTTACTGCCTGAGAATTTGGTGTTAAACTCTCAGGTCGAATTCAGTTTTACCAATAACAATGCTAAAAATACCCATGGGTTTTAAAGGCCCAATAGGACAGATACAGAACTTATTTTCCGAAGATTTGGTCTACCAAGCCAGCAAGCTTCTGTTGAATGGCGCTGTATTAAAATGGCAACACAAAGAACACATTGAAACCATTAATGCCGTTATTTTAGATAACAACAATACTTCGTACAAATCAAGCATCAATTGGCCGTTAAGCAAAGACCTTGATGAACCCATTGGTAGTTGTGATTGTCAGCTAAAAAAGCCCTGCGTCCATTTGGCAGCTTTGGTGATTGAATCAAAAACCCGATTGGATCAATTACCACCTTTCACTCAGCAACTTCAAGCCAGCTATCACATTGCAGAAACTTTTTCCAATTGGATGGTTAAACAATCACATGACCCTTATCCGAATATGGCACGTCACAGATTGGCGTATATTTTAGATTATAACGCTGAAACTAATCAATTTAACATTGCCTTACACAAGGCCTATATTGCAACTGATGAAAGATATTCTTTGAAGTCAAAATTAGATTCTGCTCTTTTGGATAAGTTTCCTATGCCTAAGTTTGTGACAATGGCAGATCAAAGAATATTGCACTTGCTACAACAACGTTTAATCAAAAAACAACACCAGTTTGTACTTAAAAAAGACTCAGATAGCGAGTTATTGAATGAAATACTGCTCACAGGTCGTTGTTTTTGGCGAGCAGTCTATCGTTCACCATTAGAATACAATCATGATGTAACAGTGGTAAATCCCGGTGCAAAACTCATCTTCAATAATTTTTATCTGTCTATCAATGAAAACAGCATTGCTTGCAAAACAACAAGCCATTCTGGTGCAGTTTCAATTGATATTACTCAACACAAACTCATACCACACCTAAGTATCAACAGTATTGAGGTATGCGTTCAAGCTTCACACAATCATTATTATGAATTAGATGTGGCAAAAATAAGCTTTATTCATGGCGCTAGAGAATTTAGTTTTGCTGACTTATCTTCAGGTAAAATAATGCCAGAAAGTAATCTTCTCAATCAAATGGCGGAGTATTTACGGCAGATAGAAAATCTGGATTCGGTTTATGCTCACTTTGAAAAAACGGTCTTAAAAGACTTTCATTTAAACGACCGTTTTATAGACAAAGATTTTAGTAGCAATGCTTGTTTATTGCGTGGTCTTCAATTGGATGGTTGGAAAATCAGTATTCACCAAAATTTTAGATTCAACCGGTTGATTGTTAATGATTGGTATGCACAAGTAAAGTCGCATAAAACATCAAAAAACCAAGCAAAAGGTCAAACAAGAAACATCTCAAACCTCAACAATAACTGGTTTGATCTAGAGGTCGGTGTAACTATTGATGGGCAATCGGTTAACCTATTGCCTTATTTAGTGAAAGCTATACAGTCAGGAAAATTATCAGAAAACTCCAGTAAAAACTTCAGCATCAAGTTATCCGATGGGAAAAATATTGGCATTAACAACAATAGCTTAAAACGAATCGTTTCAATATTAACCGAACTTTATGATGGTTCTTCACTCAATCAAAATCAGCAATTAACCTTGTCAACCACACAATTAATGCGGATTAATCAATTACAAGAGACTTTAACACAAAGCAATGATGGACATGCAGAACAGGCAGAAAGCAAACCAAACTTAAAATGGCAAGGCGATTCTTGGCTAAAGGATAAAGCCGATGAATTGACGAAATCTCAAGGCTTAGTTGCAGTGGATCTTCCCAAAAACCTAACCGCAGAATTGCGCGATTATCAGCGAACAGGTTTTGCTTGGTTGCAATTTTTGAGCCAGTATCAATTGGGCGGTATTCTGGCTGATGACATGGGGCTGGGCAAAACACTGCAAATATTAACCCATATTTTGTATGAAAAAAACACCGGAAAACTTAAATCACCGTGCTTGATAGTGGTTCCAACCAGTTTATTGAGTAACTGGCAGGCAGAAATCAGGAAATTCACACCCAGTCTTAGCTCATTGGTCTTAACTGGCACCGGCAGACACAAAGTTTATCCCAATATCGGCAATGTAGATATCGTTATTATCAGCTATGGCGTGATGATTAGAGATGTGAATAAATTGTCTGAATTTAATTTTCACATACATATTTTAGATGAAGCCCAAGCGATTAAAAATGCAAAAACCCGTGCTGCAAAAGTAGCCTGTTCAATTAATGCCAAGCAAAGACTGTGTTTGTCTGGCACTCCCATTGAAAATCATTTGGGAGAACTGTGGTCATTGTTTAATTTTTTAATGCCTGGCTTTTTAGGCTCGCAGAAGCAGTTTGAACACATTTATCAAATACCCATAGAAAAAGAACAAAACCAAGACAGGCAAGCTGATTTAAGCAAACGTGTTTCACCTTTTATGTTGCGCCGAACCAAGTCTGAAGTAGCCAAAGAATTGCCCGATAAAACTGAGATTGTACAACTCATTAAACTGGGTGAAGAACAGGCAAATTTATACGAAACTATTCGACTGACTATGAGCGACGAAATAAAACAAGCCATGCAAAAAAGCCAAGCCGGGGGCAATAAAACGAGCAATAAAGGGGGCAATAAAATGATAATCAGCAATGCATTGTTGCGACTGCGCCAAGTGTGTTGCCACCCAGCACTGTTGAAATTATCAAACATTACTGAAAATCTCGACTCCGCAAAACTCAATTGGCTTACCACGGTATTGCCCAATATGGTTGAAGAAGGCAGGCGCATATTGTTGTTTTCTTCATTTACTAGCATGTTAGATATTATCGAAGATCATTTAACAAAATTGGGCATATCATCCATCATGTTAACGGGCAAAACCCCTGCCACTAAACGCGGAGCAATAATCGATAAGTTTCAATCCGGCGATGTGCCTATTTTTCTAATTAGTCTTAAAGCAGGAGGTTCAGGTATTAATTTAACCACAGCAGATACAGTCATTCATTTTGATCCTTGGTGGAATCCAGCTGCTGAGTCTCAAGCCAGTGACCGAGCACATAGAATCGGACAAGACAAAAATGTATTTGTGTATAAATTAATCTGCAAAGGAACAGTCGAAGAGAAAATCCAAAAACTACAAAGGCACAAGCACGCATTGGCACAAAGTATATTTGATGGTCAGGGCAATATTACTGCGGTGTTAGGTGATGGTAACTGGCAGGAGTTTCTTAAACCGATTGAGTGAATGTCCTTGTATCAACCCAGTGCACTATTTATAATTTTTCCTTAATTTCATCACTACTTTTTCTTGCTCTTCGTCTAATGGATGAATGGTGCTGATTCTGCACTTTTGATTGTGTTGTCCAGCAGCAATAATTGAGTCAAATTTAGCACTTAAACTATTGCTCATAGTCTGGTCAAAAGCTATGGTATGCGCAACATCCAAATCAATACAATAATTGTTGAGAGTAACCAAATACTGATTGCTGCGAGAACTCGATACTACCAGATGTCGATTATCCAGTGATTTCCAATTTAAGAATTTAAACCTTCTGATTGTTTTTACGGGCTTTAATGCTTGCTTGACGATATAGTCATCGTACATGTGAAATCTGTGTTTGTTATCTTTGGCTTTATTATTGGGCACGCAAGCCACGAGAGTGCCGATTAAAAGCAATGTTATTATTAACTTCTTAATCATAGCTTTGCCTATATCGGTATTTGCGGATTTGCAGATTTGGGAATTTGGAGATTTGGATTATTCAAAGCCATTACTAAAAACATCATTGGCATTGATACTGATTGCTGAATTATCGTCTCTAACAAAGCGATAAAACTCTTGTGATGGTAAATCTCCACGCGCCCCTTTCAAAACATAGCCCAACACATAAACCCTACCAACATTTGTAGAGGGAGGCATCCAGAATAAAGTATAAGAAGTCATGTTACCAAAATCACTGGTTCCGCTGTGAGTTACAATTGCCATAGAACCTTGACAGGCATGAACGATATTGGTATTTAAATCAAAGTTGCCTACGTTATTGCCCATTTCGTCCACAACGGTAAACAATATCCCTGCATACTCAGGCCCTGCGATAGTTAATTCAACAGGAGTATTGGGGCTATAATGTGAAAAATTTGACGTAACTGTGTAGGGCCCTGCTTCAAAGTTTCTTCTTCTATTAAACATTCCACTATCCATGCCCGTAATACTATTAAAATTTTGATCTATAACACAAGTACCAGAACCGCCCCCGAATGCCAAAACCATTTGTGGGAAAACCAACATAAGTATAAAAAGCTTTAACATACAATTAATCCTATAAAACTAAAAAGTATGCGTAGCATATACAAAAAACATGCAAAGATTAAGCAAAACATTGCTTATTTTCATTATTTCGGTTAAAAACCTAGAGTACATCACAGAACTTCAGCACGCTTACCTATACTATGCATGCATTGATTAAAAATGAACACAGAATATAAAGAGGCATTAACTATGGGCAAAAACCACCAAAAAACAAATGTATCACGGCGAAAATTTATAGGCACTAGCGCTATAGTGGGAGCATCAAGTATTACCGCACTGACTATACCATTGTCACAAAAAGCAAAGGCTACTTCTCCAGTATTTAACTCATTGAAACCGTTAAAGCCAGCACCTGAAATTATTCAAGGAGTGTTACCTATTCCCCCACTGGCTGCATTGGTATTAAATAAAGCTGGATTTGGTCCACGCCCTGGTGATATCGAGGCTTTTGATGCTTTGGGAGCCAATGACAATTCCAGATTGACTGCTTGGGTCGATGAACAACTTAATCCGACAGTTGCAGACCCTGAAGTTGATGCCCGCATGGCTAACTTTCTTGGAGCTGGATCAGCTTATGACACCATTAATAAGACCGCTGCAGAATTATGGACCCAACATGCTAGATTCGATGGAACCAATGCTTACTTGACTAACAATCGACCTAGATGGCAAATGGAGAGATTAATCGTTCTTCGAGGAATATACAGTAAATGGCAACTGCGAGAATTAATGAATGATTTTTGGTTCAATCATTTTAATGTCAAAGGCAATCGATTTCCTGCCCGCAGTATGTTGCCACACTATGACAATGAAATACGCAGTAGAGTAATGGGTAATTTTTATGAAATGCTTGAAGCCAACTCACGTACTGCTAGCATGTTATTTTACTTGGACAACTACCGCAATTCATGGCCAGGCCCGAATGAAAATTATGCCCGTGAAGTCTTAGAATTACACACACTTGGCGCTATTGAAAATTACTATGGACCTATTGATCCCAATACTATTGGCACCAATAGCAAGGGTCAACGTGCAGGATTTGCTGAAATTGATGTCTTTCAATTTGCCAGAGCATTAACGGGTTGGAGTATTGCTGATGGCAGTGGTGGAGCGCCAGATACTGGTGAGTTTCTTTTTCGTGCCAACGATCACTATGATGAACATGCAAGTGAACCTATCTCTGTAATGGATATTAATATCACAACCGATGGTGGAGAAGCTGATGTGACAGATATTCTTCGTTATCTTGCTGACCACTATGGTACAGCAAGATTTATTGCATGGAAATTATGTACGCGACTGGTGGGTGACAACCCTGTAGAATCTCTGGTCTCAAGTACCGCCGATGAATTTTATAACAGGCGTAACGACTCTGACCAACTCAAAGAAGTCTACCGCCATATATTAATGTCAACCGAATTCCAAACCACTTGGGGTGCCAAGGTAAAACGCCCACTAGAAAACATTTTCTCTGCCATGCGTGCAGCAGATGTGGACATTGATTTTCGCAATGATCACAGCCCCAGTAACAGTCTGTTTAGCCGACTTGATGATACCGGTCAAAAACCTTATAACAACGATACGCCTAACGGGTTTCCCGATGAAAAAGCTTTATGGTCAGGCTCTGCGCCATTGGTCACATCCTGGCGAACCATTACTTATTTTCTAGAAAGAAGTGGTGACACTTATGACGACCCAGATACGGGTGTAATGGCTGGTTTAAGGTACTGTAATATTGCAGAACAAGCCAATTCAGTAATCACTGAATCTGCCAATAGAACCCCTACAGAATTAGTTAACATGTGGGTGATTAGGCTAAGAGGTTACAATTATGATATTGCAACAATGAATAGATTGATCACTTATGTTATGGACAAAAGTGGCTTAACAGCCAACCAACCTTTTGATGACACTGACAGTAACAATACAGGCAACAACAGCCTATACCAAAGAGTCAACTACACACTAGTGGGTTTAATCATGATGTCACCAGATGCCATTCGCAGATAAAAGGAGAATAAAATGAGTCAATTTAATAGAAGAAAATTTTTAAAAGGCATGGGAGCATCAACCCTTGCAACTGCAGCAGCTGCTTCTCCTGGTGTTTCATTTGCTAGCGGATCTGCAAACAATTATTCGGACAACATTCTAATATTTGTTTTTTTACGCGGTGGCATAGATGGTTTAAGCTTATTTACTCCGATGGACGGACATCCAGATCGTGGTCACTATGAAGCATTGCGGTCTAACGGCACAATGATTCCTAGCAGCCAACTACTATCTGTAGGTGCTGGCTTTGGGCTACATCCAGCAGCAGGACCATTACAAGAGTTATATCAACAGAATGATTTAGCCATAATCAGAGCCTGCGGACTACCGTCTTACGAAATTAACCGCAGCCATTTTGAAGCAGAACGCTTTGTAGAACTAGGCACACCAGGAAATAGATTTACAGAAACAGGGTGGCTAACCAGACATATGCAGACAGCAACCAATTATCCAGCATCCATTCCATTGCCAGTTGTTGTCACTGAATCAAATGTTTCTTTCTCTTTATTGCGCGAACCATCAGCTGTTACCTTACGTTACCCTGATAGATTTGATTTTGATACGACCACTGGTGGTAATTTTAACGATGATCAAGAACAAGCTTTGGCAGATATTTATGCTGCTGGCAACAATGAACTTGATGCGGCAGGTGAGCAAGCCATGGCAGCTATTGAGATTGTTGAGCAGGTTGATTTCGATGCACCTACTTCCAATGGCGCTACCTACCCAGCTCGTGCGGACGACCCCAGTCGTTTAACGCGCTTTGGAGAAAAAATGCAGATAATGGCACAATTAATTAAACAAGAAACAGGCTTGCGTGTAGGTCAAGCTGACCGCAGTGGTTGGGATACACATAGCACGCAAAAGAACCTCGTGGTAGGTGAAGGGTTCTATGACAATGTAAGAGATATTTCAGAAGCCTTCAAAGCATTTTTTACAGACTTAGATGTAATGGCACCGGGCGGGGGAACATGGGCTGACCGCACCACAATGATAGTATACAGCGAATTCGGAAGGCGTGCTTTTGACAACAATGACGCGGGCACAGATCATGGCTGGGCCAATACATCATTGGTCTTGGGCGGGGGCGTAAATGGCGGCCAACAATATGGGCAGTGGCCAGGACTAGCACCGACTGACTTATTTCAAGGGTCGGATTTACGCGGTACAGTTGACTACCGCAGTGTCTGGACTGAAATATTACTTAAAAGATTTCACAACAATCAAATTCACCAAATTTTCCCTGGC
>CAZLZZ010000118.1:0-11325 GCA_964564165.1 uncultured Alcanivoracaceae bacterium
TAATGCTTGTTTATGCTACAATCAACTTGTGGTACAGGCAGAAGTGCCGATGACCCCTTAAAGGTTGTAAAGGTTGTGTGAAATTATTTTGTCATAAATTTTTGTAAAATTTCGTATATATAAGAGTTAAATACTTAAATACTTAAATAATAAAATGTTCAAAAATTTTATCACTATACTAACATTAACTATAATAACACATTCTCAAGCCGGCAATAATGATATTTTCATAGATGGTTTTGAAGTTGTTTTTCCGATAAATAACAGTAAAAATGTTTTTATTACTGGACACTCATTGGTAGATGATCCCTTTGGGGATTATTTAGAGTCAATATCCACAGATAAGGGCGTTGATTATCATTGGAACCAACAAAATATTGTTGGATCTCCTATTAGATATAGGACTAGTGGTTCGATATCTCCACCCAATAATTGGCAAGGATATAGCACAGGAAAAAACCGCGATACTTTTGATATGGATGTTATTGCAGAACTTGCAAACCCAGTGACCATCGGTGTAGGAAATACTTATGATGTGTTGGTCATTACCGAGAGTCATAATATTGTTGATGGGATTATATGGGAATACACCCATAGTTTGTTGCGGCATTACCATGATAGGTTGTTGGCTGGAAATCCAAACGGAAAATCCCTGTTTTATCATTCTTGGTTAGATATTGATCCGAACAACCCTCAAGCATGGATTGACCATGAGTCGTTAATGGTTGGAGCTTGGGAATGTGTTGCTGATAAGGTCAATTTAACATTGCAGGCAGATAGTTTAGATCAATCTATTGCTGTAATTCCTGCAGGTTTGGCATTGGCAGAATTACTGACTAGAATATTAAATAATGAGGTGGCTGGATTTACGGGTACTAATTTAGAAAAAATTGATCTATTGTTTGATGACAATGTACACTTGAATAATGAAGGGATCTTTTATATGGCAGCTGTAAGCTATGTTTCAATTTATGGCACTTCACCTGTGGGAGCATCGATTCCAGCAGGAATTAACACCTCGACTGGTGCTAATTTATTACAAATAGCATGGGAAAGTGTAAATAATTATCGTCAAAATTATGTCGTAAAGACCATGAATCAGTGTAGAAATTTATTTGCTACGCAAATCTGTAGCAGCTATTACACTTTTGATGGTCGTCCTGGAGAAGTTGCTGGTTGTGAAAACTGGATGAGCACCAACACCAATAATTATTATAACCATTTTAATTGGCCTGATCCTGGTTTAATCGTTTGGCCTGATCCTTAAATATTTTTAAGGGGTCAGTACAGAATGGCACTAAGTTAAGCAGCTTTTGCATGGCTAACAACCGCATTAAACCTACGTTTTCATTACTTTTCTTTGATTTTGGAATCGTGATAAATACCCTTAACTTAGTGCCATTCGGGTCAGTACCCTTTAAAATAAATCTATGTTATAATCCATTTTTTGCTAGGATTCTATCATGCCAAGAAAGCCAAGATTTTTTGTTTCGGGAGTTGCCAATCATGTAATATAACGTGGCAATAATAAAGATGCAGTATTTTTTGAAGAAGAAGATTACCGTAAGTATTTAACAATTTTAAATGAAGCCGCAACAAAACAAGGCGTAAAAATTCATGCCTATGTTTTGATGACTAACCACATCCATCTACTTGCAACTGCAGATTCTGCAAATGGAATTAGCCAAATGATGCAACAAACAGGTCGGTTTTATGTGCCCTATATTAATTTCAAATATACAAGAACGGGTACTTTGTGGGAAGGTCGCTTTAAAAGTTCTTTAGTTGCTGATGATTTTTATGTTTTGGCTTGTATGCGTTATATCGAAATGAACCAATTAGAGCAAACATGGTAAAAGCACCAGAAGAATACAAATGGTCCAGTTATCATTCCAATGTAAGAGGTGCTTACGATTCATTGGTTTCAGAGCATGTTAGTTATGAAGGGCTAGCAAAAAATAGAAAGAAACAACAAGAAAACTATAGGGATTTATTTTTAGAATATTTGGATGGAAAAATACTCAATAATATTAGAAAATGTGCTAAACAGGAACACCTTTTGGCAATAACAAATTTAAGTCACAAATTGAGTCTAAACTAAAAATCAAAGTGGGTTATAATACTCGCGGTAGACCGAGGAAATTATCAAATATATTAAAAAGGGTGCTGACTCTTTAAACTACTTAAACTAACGCAAAAGGCGAACAAGTGAGTAAAAGAGTTGGCCCTATACATTTTAAAGACTTAGTTAAAATTGTAGGTATTGATACCAAATCTCATTAAAAACCACCTTCGATTTAAACTGTAGCAGCGCGATTTATAGCGTCTTTATTAAAACACCGTAAATCCTAAAATTGTACGCAATAAATCGAGCATCTACAAACTCAAATTAAATCGACATTTGGGTTATAGATAATGGCGAATTGTTAAATCAATCATAAACACCTATTTACTGGTATAAAAACAGATTATTGTGTAGAATTTAATTCTACACTTTGCTTAAAGCTTGATAATCAATCATAATGATATGTATAAATTTGGGATATTTCAGTTAGATGAAAAAGCCATAAGGCTGATTAAAAACAACAAAAGTATCAGTGTTGAACCTCAGGTCTTTAATACATTGTTGTATTTAATTAAGGCCCGTCATAAGGTGGTTACAAAAGAAGATTTATTAGATGAAATTTGGCATGGGAGACCTGTTACTGACTATGTGATTACAAGAATCATTTATCAATTACGAAAGATTTTAGATGATGAAAGAAGCAATGATTCATATATTCGTACAGTCCGAGGTAAAGGCTATCAGTTTATTGGTGAAGTGGAAGTAACTGAGCACGTAGTTAATTTCCCTTTGAGCTCAAAAAAGATTAGCCATTGGAAATCAATAGTTGTTTTCCTTTTTATAATACTATTTTCACTGTTTTTATTCCGACAAATTGACCCGTTAAAAACCCAATCAAAAACAAGCACAACATCACAAAATAAAACCCCTACAAACAGGTATCCAGTAGTAGTCGTATTACCGATTGAAATAACTGATGCGAATGAAGAGTTATCTATGTTAACTCAAACATTAATTGACTACCTGACCAATCAATTAGCGATAAACCTTAATATGAAGGTGGTTCATCCTGACCGCTTGATTAATTTAAATCTTGAAGAAAATGATATTTGGACAATACAAAATATCACTAAGGCAGACTATATTGTTCAAGCGTTTCTTGAAGGACTTTCTGGGTCTAAAGTTAATATACACCTGAATTTATATAAAAACAATGAAAATGGAGAGCTAGTTCCTTACGACCTCGGCGCTTTTGGGTTCCCTTTTCCCAAGAGTACAAAGGACTTAAATGATTTTTATAAACAACGAAAAGTAACGGTTAGAAATATTATTAAACTGATCAAACCGGGTATAGTGGTTCGTGATAATGGTAAAACAGAAACAGATGATCCAGAAGCCTACCGCTTAGTAATTGCAGCTCACCGTTTATTAAGAAATGACTCTTGTGATGGTTTTATTCGTTCAGAGAAACTGTTATTAAAAGCGGTAGAAAGAGATCCAAAATTTGCTTATGCATACTACTTATTATTTGCAAATTATTTTAAACGTATATGGTTATGTGGGCATTCAACAGACTACCATAAGAAGGCCCTTGAAATGGCAGCTAAAGTAGAATCATTGGCTCCAAACAGTTACCATGCTATTGAGATGGGACGCAATACCATTTTAGTTGAATCTAATCAGGTTGAAAAAGCCTTTGAATATACGCAAAATGCAGATGAGAATGATGCTTATGCTTTGTACCGAAAGGTCTATAGTTTGAGGTATTCAGGTTTTTTGCAGTTGGCCAGTGATCACATAGATCGGGTCTTGTATTTGGACCCATTTTTCTTTAGCCAAAAACCCATTCATCAAGCGCCTCATACTTTGTTATATCAGGGTCGGCATTCAGAGTATTTGTCACTATTAGCTGAACCAGGTAATGCTTATCATGATTATTATCGCGGTTTTACCTATCTATTAGAGGGTCAGCTAGAAGGCGCTAGAAGCATTTTGAAATCAGTGGTTAATAAAATGCCCAATGATATGTTCGGCTTATTTTCCCAGGCGTTGTTACATATTTTAAATAAAGACATGGAACAGGCTGTTTTAACCATTCAAAGAATTGTTGATATAAGAACTGAGAAAAACCATTCCGATGGAGAAATGAATTATAAAATTGTTCAGTTATTTGCATTAGCGGGTGACAGAAACGCTGCATTGTTTCATTTGCAAAAAACGATTGATCTGGGTTTTTTTCCCTTTAATTATTTTAGCATTGATCCTGCATTGAAACAGATCCGATTAGATCCATTGTTTGATGACATAATGATGCAAGCAATTACTAGGCATCAATCATTTGCGAAGCAATTTAACTTGTCAGCTGAGGATTAACAATCATAAAAAATGTGACCCAGTTCATAAAATCTAGTTAGAATAAGCATTTAACCCTTATTAATCATTCAACCATCATTCAACCATCATTAAATCATCATAGTTAATTCCAGTTTTTTTTAGCATAATATCTTTATTAAATAGGTAAAGATAAATGAATCAATTTTTAAACAATACTTTTGTCCTCTTGTTAGTTTTATCAACGGGTTGTTCGGCCAATGATAGACAAAAACAAGATAAACCTCTGCCCCATATTTCTGGCAGTGATACCATCTTCACCAATGGATTTGAAGACTCTTTATTGGGAGCAGATCCCAATATTTTATTTAGTGGAGCGAAAATCAGTTTCATTTCCAACAGCTATATGGGAGCTTATGGAGGGTTGAATAATTATTTAGAATTGGCGGTCAATGCATCCGATGATCCAGTTACACTCAATACTATACCTGCTCGAATTGATAATGGTGGATGGTATTGGGGTATGTGGTTAGGGCAAATGACATCTGCTTTAGACCGCATTGAAAATGAGGGTAATTACGATACCTGTATATTTTTAGATGGGCCTATGCAAACTATGCGCGAATTTGCTGATAGATTGTTCGCGGCTTGTGATGATGTGGTTTTATTTGCAGATGGCGGTGGACATAATCCAGTCACCCTTGGTAGCAACTATTTGAATAACACCGCAACAACACTAGCAAATGCTCGTTTAATGCAAAGCGAATATCCAAACTTGCTGGTTGTGCCTATGGCTTATGTTTTTTATCGTTTAACAATTAATCCTGTAGTCGTGGTGCCAAGATTGGATTATTTATATGGTGATAATAACATTCATCAAAATGGTCTAGGCACTTTGGTTAATACCTTTGGTTTGTATTCAATGCTTACCGCTAAATCACCATTGGGTCTGAGTTTTGATTTTGACCAACCAGCCACGACAAATTACAGTTTCATTGTTGGCAATTATATTTTAATCGGTAGCCAATTTCCGTCTGACACACCTGAAGATCGAATCTTGTTTGATGAATCAACTCAGCATCTATTCCAACAAGAAATTTTTGATTTATTAATAGAGTGGCACCAGAGGAATACTGAATTTGATTAATACCCTAATCCCGATATAGAAACGAATTTGAGAGTGCAAGTAATTGATGTGAATAAAGAATCATCAAAAACCGGAAACACCTCATTGGTGAAAAGGCTTTTTTAGGGTTTCTTAGGTGTATTAAGGGCTTGAGCTCTCATTTTGTTTTCTATATCGGGATTAGGGTAATATTAAGACTATTGCCCCTTTTACCTGTGCATGAAATTAATTAATAATTATTGTTACCGAGGAAAGTATGAAAAAATTTAAATATGGAACGAAACATGGAAATAAAAACGGAAAGAAAAATGGAAAGACCAGTGTCATTTATTTTAGTTTGTTGGCAAGCTTGTTTTACAATTGTACAGTACATGCCGGTGGCAGCCCAATCGCCAGTATCAATGGAGCGGCTTGTAACTTTAACACTATAGCTGATGCCATTGCAGCAGCCCAACCCAATGACACCATCAATATTAGAGGCGGCACTCATCAGCAATTGATTGGCGAAATACCAATTAGTTTAACTCTTGTAGCTAGCAGGGGTCTATCGGGTTGTGAATTTGGCAATAGTGCCTTTGCTACCATTGATGGGCAGGGACAAACCTTTGATGCAACAGGAGGGCTGGTAAAGATAACCAATGGCGCAAAAGTGACTTTTCGTAATTTAAGTCTAACAAATGCTTCTGCAATCAATGGTGGCATTATGGCGATTGTTGATGGCGGTAGTGTTGCTCTTGACAATGTTGATATTTATGGAGGGTCTGCTTTAACTGCTGGTGGCAATGTTCACCTTGCAAATCAAAGTAGTCTTGTATTGACCAACGGATCAGCTATTTATAATGGAACTGTAATTACTGGTGATGGTGGTGGTGTGGCACTTTATGACTCTATTCTGACAATTACCGAAGGTTTAATTGGCTTAATGGGCGTAAACGAAGGCAATTCAGCATCCAACAACGGTGGTGGTATTTATGCTGAAAATTCAAGTTTAGTGATAAATAATCTTGACAGCCTAATACAAAACAATGTGGCTAATAATTCTGGTGGCGGGATTTTTGCCATTGACTCATTTATAGATATAAATAATGCCACCGTGAAAGAAAACACTACGCAAAATAATGGTGGTGGTATTTACTTGGATAATACAAACTTAACCCTAAAAGATGCAATAGTTAGCGATAATGAAACAACACCTAGCTCAGTTGTGAGTTTTGGAGGTGGGGGATTATATTTGACAGGGTCTAGTCATGCAATTGTCGATTCCAGTAACATTTTATCTAATACATCTGATGTTTCTGGAGGTGGTATCTTAAGTTCTGATAGTACCGATTCTATTCGCATTATTAATGGTAGCGATATATTTAATAATGCCGCGCGCAGTGGTGCTGGAATTTTCACAAGGTCACCATTATTAATTGATAACAGTAGAGTTTTTTTCAACACTGCAAGTCCTGGTTTTGGAGGTGGGGTTAGTTGTCATGAATGCCAAAGCCTATCGGTTGTGAATTTTTCTCAAATTTCACATAATACAGCTTCTACTAGTGGTGGTGGGATCAGTGTATTTTCTAATAACGGTACTGTTGTAGAACTTATAAATTCTACATTTGCTGGTAATACCATAACGAATACATCCTCTTCTTTTGGTGGAGGTATTTCTCAAGATGGTGGTACAATCTTGATAGACACTTGTACCATTTCTAGCAACAGCGGCGCAGCAAACGGTGGTGGCGTTGCTCTTTTTGATTTAGATTCTGTTGTTGATAGTGTGCGTATTATCAATTCACAGTTTTCGAACAACTCAACAACAATTACCAATAATGGAACAGGTGGAGGTGCATTGAATTTAAATGGAATATTTGATGCTTATATTACTGGGTCAGAATTTAGTGTCAATGATTCTATGAGAAATGGTGGTGCGATTAGTGTGTTTGATAGCAACCTTATTATCGATAAATCTATCATTACTAATAATTCTACATTGGTTGAAGGAGGAGGTATACATTCAGAAGACAGTGACTTAATCATAAGAAATTCATCAATTATCCAAAATGAAGCCTTTGATACTTTCCATCAGGGGGGAGGGGGAGGAATAAAAATCTTGAATTCAAATTTAGATTTAATCAATTCTAAAGTAAACGATAATTTTAGTGACTTTGGTGGTGGCGGTATTTTTTATGAAGGAGGTATTGACAATTCATTATCAATTAAATCAGACTATGGTATTTTATCTGATGAATGCTTACCTGCAACATTGGGGTTTAATGAATATTGCAGTGAAGTATCAAACAATACAGCAAGATATGGTTCAGGTTTAATAATAAAAGGCTCAACAAATGAACAAGGTGTTGTTTTAAGTGGAGTAGCGTTTAATGCGAATCAATCAATACCAACCACGATACCGGTTAGTGGTGTTGCAATCAATATTGATATATCAAATCCAATGGATACAGAAGTAACAATGGAAAATCTGATTTTGGTGGAGAACGATGGAATTGCAGATTTAAATAGATCGGTTATCTATATTGGAGGTCATGTAGTATTGAATCTTTCTTCTACAACCATTGCTAATAATACTTCAACACCTATTCGATCAGGGCTTGATAATTCCTCTATTGTAATACAAAATAGTATAATACAGCAAAATAATAGAGGGCCTGTTATCGGCGATTCTATCCCTTTTATTGGTCTGTGTAATAATTCTCAATTGCCTGAGCCTGGAGGACAAAGTATCGGGCCTGATCTTGGCGATCCTCAATTTATCCACACCAGTCGTGGCGAATATCGATTGTCGATGACTTCACCAAGCCTTGATAATTGTAGCTTTGGTGCATTATTAGACATAGATGGAAATGTACGCCCAAATAATAACGGCAATTATGATCAAGGGGCATTTGAAATGAATGCTGATTTTGTGGTAGATGAAATATTTACTGATGGGTTTGAACTCTAGTCATAATGCTACAACTGAGCACTAAAGTATTTTTTATATGTAAAAAGGGGTGGGTGACTGAGTTAGATAGTGTTTGATTAATAAAAACATATATTTTAAAAATAAAAGGTGAACAAAAATGTTAAGCAAAATTAAATTAATCATTATTTCTCTATTGTTATTAATCAACAATAGTGGACAAGCGACAGTAAAAGGAGGATTAACGGCAGTTGACGATCTGTTTACTGTCCCAGAAGGCACCACTCCATCGGTGGTAATATTTGTACTAAATAACGATTTATCGATTAATAAAGCGACATCAATTGTCTCTGTAACACAACCAGCAAATGCAACTGTAACTCTGGTTGGCAATACTGTTAGCTACTTGCCAGATATTGATTATTGTAATAGTATTAGCGGTATCACAGATGACTTTACTTATTCTATAAGTGATGCACCTCCTGTTATAGCATCTACTGCAACGGTGCGAGTTACCGTCACCTGTAGTGGTGCACCTGCCCCAACACCACAAATAGTAGCAACTACGGGTTGGTATTCTTTAGTATTTATGATGTTAATATTACTTTTCATTGCATACCGCAAGAAATTAGTTCCATAAAACATTTTATACCAAGGTTTTATTGCTTGGTTCACTTTTTCTAAATCAGGATTTTAGGTTGAATACATTATGAAAGTTAAATTTAAAAAATTAATCAGTTTAGGTTGCTTGCTTTTGGGCGGCTTTTTTGTAAATGATGGGCTGATGGCAAGCTCACCAGTTCACAAAGTCGTTGGCGGTAACAGCTGTAGTTTAATGCAATCATCAGGTGGTAGTGTGACTTCCTCATTAGAAATACTAACAAGACCAGTAGGGATTTCACCTGAAACTGTCTATTTCAGTGCTCAAAATTCATCTGACCCAAACTGTTTAGACTTTTCAGGCGGGGATGATATTCAAGCATGTCGCACAGGTCAGTATTTTGGCTACCATTTTGATTTTGATGACCCAGATTCGGGTATCTTTGCGGTCACAGGTAACAGTAAAAACAATCAAGTCAGTGGCGCACCACGTGCAGCTCATACTTTTGTCTGTGAAGGTTCGGGCAATAGTCGATGGAATGATGTGAATCAACAATGTGAGTATGCAGTCAAAGTTAGAGTGCAAAATCCAGCAGGTGATTGGGATGATACTTGTGTGAATGTAGCGACCAAACCACAAGATGTTGAATATTCGCTAGCAGAAACCTATTGTATCTCTAGTGACTCAGATTTTACGGACTGCCCAGCTGGCGTACCTGCGGCTAATCGCCTCACTGATTCACCACCACAGAATTTACAAACTAACCTCAACCACTCAAGAATTCTGTATCAACGTGGATCTGCTGGGATGTATTCACCGATGTGCATTGGTTATGATGAAAGTGATATTCGCATTGATGCATACGGGACAGGAAGTGATCCATTAATCCAAGAAGTGGTGATAGGTACGGCCCAAGGGTGTAATGACAGAATACCCAACAATGCACAAGCCAGTGGTTACGATGTGTTAAGCAAAAATCAAGATGGGCATGTTATCAGTGGTTGGTCATATGGTAATGGCGCTGCCAATCTAAGGCTACGTGATCTCACGGTGGGTATGAGTGCCACATTATTAACTTTGCATGATTTAGATTTAGATTGGTCTGATGGTGGTCCTTTCAGTGCGCCATCAAATGGCTATATAAGCTTGAACAGCTCTGGTTGGTATTGCAATAACAACAATGATCTTGACTGTAGCTTGGTGCCGTATCCCTATGGTCTTTTTCTTTCTGAAGTGCGCAGTGTTGGAGACGTTGATAACAATGGGGTGGTTGGGCATATTCCTGATTTGAACATAGGTTGTTTCAATGATTGCGGTATGGTTAATTCAGCCATCATTGGATCTTATGCGAAGGCTGCTTTCGAACATAATTTACGCGTGATGGGTGCTTGGGGTTTGGTGGTCAGTAATTCGCATTTTGCGGGTGACCATGCTGGTGACCGTGGTGCAAAAAGTAAAGTTACATTGCGGCAGATTCGAACTGATGCCCTAGCCAGCCAAATGGTTAACCCAGAAAACTTCATATCAGGAAATCACCTCGGTGATGGGCCAGGTTGGCAGCGTAATAGTGATACAGCCCAACATTTCTACCCACATTACAATTTCCTTGTTGATAATATATTAGGTGACACCATCAATACGGTCACAGAGGATGCAGGATGGTTTGATCTTCGCCCTGGGCATCAATACAGCAGTGCTTTTGGAACGGAGTTTTTACTCTGGCCAGATGCGGATTTTAATGCAGGGCAAATGTTTTTGGGCGGTCGCAATATCACCACGCATGGAACTACTTTTAATGGTGAAAACATCGCTTGTCGTCTTAACTCCCGCTTTTGGCCAGAACCCAGTTATCAGTTTGATGAAAGCCTGATATTTTCAGATGCGTCTAATAATAGCCAATGTAATGGTGTAGCACTTAATTTGCCCACGCCTTTGCAACCAGGTGTGTATGGAGGTGATTTGATATTCTCAAATGACTTTGAGTCATTATTCAGCAGGTGATGAAAAATTAATTTATAAATTTTGGCTTTAGCTGAATTCAGGGAAAAGCTAGGGGTTTTGATTTTCCATCAAGCACTAATTAGTACCCAATAAACCAGAGGTTCCTTATGTCTCATTAGAGCATAGATTTTGTTTAATTTCGTTTGAGTAAAAACTTTTTGTGAAAAACACCAAATAGTAAAATATCAAACAAACTTTTAGAGGATAAAATATGAAAACTTACTTATTAACAATTTTACTAGTTAGTGGTTGACCGAAAAATCAAAATTCCCAATTAAATTCTGATTCCAACT
>CAZLZZ010000119.1:0-11127 GCA_964564165.1 uncultured Alcanivoracaceae bacterium
TTATTTAAAACATTTAATGAACAGGTACAACAACAACATAACTCTATCATTGGCTGCTTATAATGCTGGAGAAACGGCCGTAGCTAAATACAACAATTCAGTTCCGCCATTCGATGAAACTGAAAACTATATAAAACGGGTAAAAATCTTACAAAAACGTTATTAAAAAGCAGCCTCACACAATTGTTTAAATACCCTTTACTTAATCAGATTTTGCCGAATTCATCCTTATTACTATTGTCAAGTCATCATCTAGCATAGTGCCTGACCGAAAAAGAATATTCTATTGCGGAAAAGTTGGGATTTTGTACTCTCGTAGAGTGTTCTCTGTCATTGCTTCCAGATTACAACCATTTGCGCTACTCAAATCAGTCAAAAGTATCAACAATGGCTTTCATTATTTCACTGTGATTTTTGCAAATTTACGCTTACCGACTTGGAAAATTGCTTGCGTACCCGCGGATATCTGTTGCTTAGGATCAGATACTTTTTCGCTGTTAATACTGACTGCATTTTGCTTAACCATACGCATCGCATCAGATGTACTTGCACACAGGCCTGCATTTTTTAATAACAGAGCCAAACCTATTTCACCATTCTCAGTTTCTATTGTAACTTCGGGTATATCATCAGGAACCGCACCTTTTTGGAATTGATTTTTAAACCCTTGCAAGGCATCGTTAGCAGCTTGTTTGCCATGAAATCTTTCAACAATTTCTAAACCCAATACGAATTTTACATCGCGGGGATTTTTGCCTTCTGACATTTGAGTTTTAAGCCCTTGAATCTCTGCATTGGATTTAAAGCTCAACAAATTAAAATAACGCCACATCAGGTCATCAGATATAGACATAATCTTACCAAACATGTCTTGGGGTGCATCTTCAATGCCAATGTAATTACCCAACGACTTGGACATTTTTTGCACACCATCTAGACCCTCCAGTAATGGCATTGTCATAACCACTTGCGGCTCTTGTCCAAATTGACCTTGTAAAGTTCTGCCCATCAACAAGTTAAAGGTTTGGTCGGTTCCGCCCAACTCTACGTCAGTTTTCATGGCTACCGAATCATAACCTTGTACCAAAGGATACATAAATTCGTGAATGGCTATGGGTTGTTGCGAACCAAATCGTTTTGAAAAATCATCGCGTTCTAACATACGAGCAACCGTGTAGCGTGAAGCCAAATCAATCATTTCAGCAGCTCCCATCTTATTCATCCATGTCGAGTTGAAAGCTATTTTTGTTTTGTCTTTATCTAGTATCTTGAAGATTTGTTGCTGGTAAGTTTCTGCATTTTTGTTCACTTGCTCACGGGTAAGAATTTTGCGTGTTGCATTTTTGCCTGTTGGGTCGCCAATCATGCCAGTAAAATCACCAATCAAAAATGTCACATTGTGTCCTAACCTTTGAAATTGAGCCATTTTATTAATCAGTACTGTATGGCCTATGTGCAAATCAGGGGCGGTTGGGTCAAAGCCTGCTTTGATGTGTAAAGGCTTGCCTTTTTTAAGTTTCTTTTCTAGTTCTGCTAACTTGATAACCTCTTGGGTTCCACGTGTTAGTAATTCTAAAGATTCTTGTATTGACATTGATATACCTTTTGTTTCATTGTTAAACCGCGTATTTTAACTGAATAATGGTTAATATGTCTGTAAACATTGACGAAATCAAACAGATAATATATCTTTGTTTCGATTAAATTTGTTGCACAATTCATTTGAAAAATAAACCTACTCAAGCAGTATTCAAAAAAACCGACAATTACTCCTTTGCATTTTCGTCCTTAAAATTTATGAATCTTAAGAGCCTTAAGAAGCCTTATTTGATTGTGGCTGGAATAATGGCAACCCTGCTGCTCTTTGCTTTTGCTATTCCTTCTAGTGAAACTCTGCCAAAAAACAAGAATGATCACAAGAGTTACCAAAAGAAAATTCAATTGGCAATGCCCGTTGAACCCTTGTTAAATCTTACCGCAAATTTTACCGATTCGGATATCAGTTGGAAACAGGTAACCATTAAAAAAGGCCAAACTTTATCCAGTATTTTTGATGATTTAAATCTTAGTCAAACTTTGCTTTACAATATTATCCACCTCAACAAAGATGCCAAACAACTTACCAAGATTTATCCTGGTGCTGATTTGGCTTTTAATTTCGATGATGAGGGTACTTTTTTACAGTTAAAATACAGGATTTCTAAATCAGAAGAACTTTTTATTAAACAATTGAATAATAAATTGGTTTCGGATATTGTAATCCACACAACTGAAACTCAAGTAAAAACAGCAAACGGTACAATTTCAGGCTCCTTGTTTAATGCTGGAAAAAAAGCAGGGTTGACCGATGCAATGGTCATGAAATTGGCAAGTATTTTTGCTTGGGACATTGATTTTATACTCGATATAAGAACTGGTGATACTTTTAGTTTAATCTATGAAAAAATCTACCAAAATGGTGAATTTTCACACGATGGTCGGATTATCGCTGCTTCATTTACCAATCAAGGCAAAACTTACCAAGCTGTCTCTTATGATGATGGCAATGGTTGGAGTTATTATAGTCCTGAAGGGCGCAATATGAAGAAGGCCTTTTTGCGAGCACCTCTGAATTTTTCTTACATCAGTTCAAATTTCAACCCAAAACGCTTTCACCCTGTTCAAAAAAGAGTTAAGCCTCACCGCGGCATAGACTACGCTGCTCCTCGTGGCACTCCCGTTTTTGCTGCTGGAAATGGAACCGTTTCTAAGTCTGGATACAATAAATTCAATGGCAATTATGTATTCATAAAACACCCAAGTGGTATTGTTACCAAATATTTACACCTCACTAAACGCAAAGTTAAGCGTGGAAATAGAGTCAAGCAAGGGCAAACCATTGGCACTGTGGGCTCTACAGGCATGGTTACAGGCGCACATTTACATTATGAATTTGTACTTAATGGCGTGCACAGAAATCCACGTACGGTTAAATTACCCAAAGCCAGCCCTTTGTCTAAACACAAAATTAACGCTTATTTAAGCTATGCTACCCCATTATTGTCTCAATTAGATAGCATCAGTGTGAATAGGATAGCATTGCAAAAAACAGAAATTATCAACAATACCAATACCAATAAAGAGTCTTGAATTATTTCATAGGATTATTATCAGGCACCAGTGTTGACAGCATTGATGCTGCTTTAGTGACGATTAACCATGATTGCCTAGAGTTAATCTGCACGCATGAACACATTTTCCCTAGTGCTTTAAAGTCTGATTTACAATCCATAATACAATCACAATCTGTTTCGCTTTTGCAATTATCTGATACCGATGCCAAGTTGGCTGTTGAGTTTTCTATTGCTGTTGAACAGTTACTCAGTAAGTCAAAAATAGGAAAATCAAAAATTATAGCCATTGGCTCTCACGGTCAAACCATCTTTCATCAACCCAATGGCAAAAATAAAAACACATGGCAAATCGGCAATCCACATATCCTTGCTGCTAACACTGGTATCAAAGTAGTCAGCAATTTCAGATCACTAGACATGGCCTATGGTGGACAAGGTGCGCCATTGGCACCTTTAATTCATCAAAAATTATTTGCAAAAAACAATAAAAACAGTGCAGTGGTAAACTTAGGAGGCATCGCCAATATCAGTTTTATTGGACAAAATTATCCTCAGCCCATTGGATTTGATACCGGACCTGCCAATTGTTTGATAGATGAATGGATTTTTAAGCACAAAAATCAACACTTCGACAAAAACGGACAATGGGCAAATCAAGGGGAACTTAATCAAGGATTGCTGGAGACAATGCTCAAAGATGATTATTTCTCAAAATCGCACCCAAAAAGTACAGGCAGAGAATGTTTCAATCTCAACTGGATTAAATCAGCTATCAAAAGTTTTCAATCGACATCTTCCATTGATATTCAGACAACACTCACTCACTTAACCGCAGTAACAATTGCTAATGCAGTTAAAAAAGAACAACATCAACAACATCCCATAGCTGAGATAATATTAACCGGAGGCGGTGCTAACAATGAGTTTTTATTGAGCCTTATTCAACAATACAGTTCATTAGATGTATTAAATGTAACCATTGCCAGTAAACAGGGTTATGACGGAGATTGGATAGAAGCTTTGTTATTTGCTTATTTGGCTTATATGAGAATCAACAATCAACGACTGGATTTGTCCTCATTCACAGGCTCTAGGCAAAAGCTTTTGGTTGGTGATATTGTTTTACCTTAGACATTGACCCTGACATTTAACATGGATACAAAAAAACCAGAGCAAGCTCTGGTTTCATCCATTTGTTCAAGAAAGGCAATCAGTCTAACTTAACAGCTGATCTGGTTTTGCTTCTTCTTTTCCTATCTTTGGCTCTGTATTCTTTAACACAGCTGTCTTGATCATACATCACACAAGCTAAGTAGTCCGTTGCTTCTATCAATACTGCACGAATTGCTTTGCCGGTTGGTGTTTTCTTCTCGCCGCCCAATGCACCACCAAAACCTCCTCTGTATAGACCAAGACTCAACCCTCCGCTTTTGGCAGTTGCTTCAACAGTTCTTGCATATTCAACTTCGCCTGTTGTGGCATTAATAACGCGGATATCAATTCCCATAGATACGGTTGATTTTTTGCCGCCAACTGAAATCCCTTTAAAGCTGAATCGCCCACCTTTGCTTCCTGATGATTCAAAAGATGACACCGACCCAGTAATCAAGTATTCAGCACCTGTAATTTTGCCCATTTTAGCAGCCGTGCTTTTGGAAACTCTGCCGGATGCACCCAAATCTTGTTCTGTTAAGACTGAATCTAACTTCTTTCTTTCAACGACTTTGAACACACCCGTTCCGAGCAGTTCATTTGACAACATGTCGCTTAACTCTCTGCCCACTCCACTTTGCCACCAAGCTGCTGATGTTTCATTTTTAAATTCAATGACAGCGACAACTGGACGATCATCCTTAGCTACGGCAAGTGATGCTAACAAAGTTAATATCAATGTAAACAGTATTTTTTTCATATAATTTCTCCAAATATTTAGTAGTTTTATTTTGATTGGTTACAATCTTAACTTATTTGCAAACGAAGATAAACCTTAAATACCTATGGACACCTTAAAACTTGATGCACTTCGCAGAAACTTAGATAAAATTGATGAGCAGATTATAAGACTTTTGGCTGAACGCCAAATGAATGTTGACGCCATTGGTTCTGTGAAGTTGAGCACAAAGTCACCTACTCGCGACTATCAAAGAGAAAAACAAGTCATTGATAACATTACGAATTGCGCACTTTCTAACAAGGTTGATCCGGAAATTGCCAAACAGATATTTTCACTTATCATTAAGACTTCATTGGAAAAGCAAGAAAATCAAAAGATCAACACATCGGGATATGGCTCTAGAAAATCTGCATTGATAATCGGTGGAAATGGAAAAATGGGGCAATGGTTTGTGCGATTTTTAAGCAATCAAGGCTTTAAAGTGGATGTTTCTGATGTTCGCTCCAGTAAAAATAGCGATAGAAATGGCGATAACGGCAACAATATAGACTATTTTCAAGTTGAATTAAACTACGATTATATCATTGTAGCAGCACCCATTGCAGCCAGTGCCAAGATCCTGCAAGAATTAGCAACGCTGCAGCCTACTGGTATTGTCATGGATATAGGCTCAATAAAAAGCCCATTAAAATTGCCTTTAATGAATTTGGTTGATGCTGGATGCAAGGTCGTGTCTATTCACCCCATGTTTGGCCCTGACATCAAGTTGCTTTCAAACAAACATGTTGTTTTCATAGATTTGGGCGACACAGAATCTGTCAATAAAGTTAAAGCCCTATTTCAACCAACTATGGTTGAACAAATTGATATGCTACTAGAAGACCACGATCGATTAATCGCCTATATCCTGGGTTTGTCTCATGTGCTAAACATTGCCTTTATGTCCGTGTTATCTGAATCAGGAGAAGCAGCAGAAACTCTGTCTAAATTATCCAGCACAACTTTTGATGCGCAATTGTCCATCGGGAAAAATGTGGTCTCTGAAAACCCACATTTGTATTTTGAAATTCAAAAGCTCAACAATTATTCAAAATCAACTTTGAACGCCTTGAGCGATGCAGTACAAAGAATCGTTACGGTTGTGAATAATGACCAAGAACAAGCTTTTGTGAGTATCATGCAAAAAGCGCAATCCTATATGGAATCAAGAAACTAAGAGCTAGGAGCTTGTCCGAGAATAGGAATCGTCATGAAGGAAAGCTGGATTTAGGGCGATTTTTGGCTTTTTTGAGGAGAATAGCTCCGCTATGTGACGAAAAACAGCTGAAAATGGCACAAATTCAGCTTTTCTGTAATAGATTTTCTATTCTCGGACAAGCTCCTAGTCAGAGACCTTCACCACGACATGAATGTATTTCAATAGAGTGTTCATTCAAACCCATCGATATGCACATTATCATATTCAGCAAACTTCCAATCTCCAACTGGAACCAAAACTGGCCCTCCAAATTTACAAACCATTCCTGTATTTGCTAAATCTGTCACCGCGGTTCGGTACCAGAAAACCACATCTTCACCAATCAAAGATTCCCCATTAACCAATGCATTTTCATTCATTGAGCAATTGCCGAGACTATTTGAGCCAGGGGTATCGGAATATTCGGGTATTCCTAATCCACTAACCAATTTATATTTAGTTACCATTACATCGGTATTGTGATAATTACTTGGATTAAAAGGAGGCATATTAACATTAACCAAATAATCTTCTGGTGTTGCCTCTACTCTATAGCCACGACCTGTCAGGTTATCAATAATTCTCCAAGTTGCATTGGTTGCTTGATTTCTAAACCCAACAAATTCCAGAAGTTCCGGATTGTCTTTAACGAATACTTCATCGTTATCAGGACCATCAATATCAAAATTTATTCGATAATAGGCGTGATGCCAATGTGTAAGGCCTGAATTTGTGCCAGTGCTATTTCCGAATCCAAATCTTGGTTCAATTCTACCATCAAGGTAAAATGTATAGCGGGAAGAATACTTATACCATGCAGCAGAGTGATTGGTTGTTAACACAAATCTATCGCTATATTTCTCTACCTGTACATCAGAAACACAATCTGCAGAACTGCCTACAAAATCACTGGGATCCGATGTAGACAAATCTCTAAAAGGGCAATTTCCTACCACTTGATTTTCACTGCTAGAAACATCACAGGTTGTTATTGCTGGACGTGCTGGGTTTTCAACTTTATCGGCTTGTAAAAAATTTGAGGGTGTGTCTTTCCAATCTCTATAGCAAGTTGCAGTCGTATAATTAGCAAATAACATGGGAATATGTGCTCTTTCTAATACGTAAAACCCATTATAATAAGCATCTCTAATTTCTAAACTTGAGCCATCAACTGCCGAGCTATTCACAGGAGCAACATAACACAACTCCCAGATAGGATTATTGGTTGGCCAACTAACCTTGACTTCACCAGTACCTGTACAACTAGGCGACCCTCCGGCAAGCAGCTGATTACTGACAAACATTAAAACCACTGATAATATATATCTCATTGCAAACCTCTTTTGTTATTTCTTTCTTTTTCTATTAATTTTCTTTCTGTTTCACATCAGGTGAATTCGTACCGTATACATCAAATTCAGGATAAATAACTCTAGCATCGGTTAACCTAACAATGGCATGTGCCAGTACAGGAACTTGTGTCGTTGATGCAAAAACGTGGACGCAACGATTCCCAGGTTGGCATGCTGTTTCGTCTGAAAAATTAAACCCACCATAAATGTTTATTTCTAATTCCGTAGCAGCAAAACGTTGCTTTACAATTGTATTGTTTTTAAATAGATCAAAGGCTTTCAAAACTTCTTCTTGAGACACGCCCCCATCAATACTTTTGTCCCATTTCACATTTAACACTTTCCCTTTATCATCATAGGATTTAATGTATCCCTGTTTTTTCACATAACTGAACCCTTGTTCAAATTTCCGGTATGCCTGACCAGTTTTTGTTTTTACCCTATCATTCCAACTACTAACAATCACCTCATTAATACTGCCATCCTCTAAGTAGCTAATTTTAACCGCTTTTCTAGGCAAGTCTGCTTGAAATGCTTCTCTGAATTTATTTACTGAAGATGCATTTGTACTTAATAACAGTACTATAATAAAGATTATATTTTTCATATTATTCATGTTTTTTTATATTATTTCGAAATTTCAGTAGTTATGGAAACCATATCAACTGGGGCAGATTTGCCATTATTTTCCCACAGTGTCTTCATAAAGGCAGATCTGGATTGATCCCCCGGACCTACAGGCAAAGTTCTATTACACATATCGTCTTCAGATGGAATAGCATTTGCTGTACTTTCAGTATCTAAAAATTCTATGTATTCTTTGCTGGCAGTTTGGTATTTTAATGTTGCAGTAATATTTAATGGCAATGGCGTACCCATTGGTATAGAGAAACTGTATTGTGTTTCGTCAAAATTCACCAACTGATTGGGAAATCCTGGTCTAGGCGGGTAAACAATCCCTCTTGGTTTAATCTCAATATCATTGCCACCAACAAACCCAAGTGGAGGAATTCTGTTGTCTTTTAGTATGCAGTTGTTTAAGATAAAATGAAACTTTTTTACTCCAGCAACCTCAACTACGCAAGTACTGGTAATGGTGTCCCATTGCCCTTGCAATGCTTCATAAATTTTTGTGCCCGTCTCAGTTAACTCTGCTGTTGTTGAATTATATGCACCACTTTCAAATATTAATGCATTACTATTATCTCTAACTTGCAAATTTATCCACATTCTTCTTCCTTCTGGATAACCTGTAGGCAATTTATGCCCCGCTAGGTTTGTCACTTTGACATTAACTTCAGCTTGAGTTGCGGTACTTGAAACTACGTTAATTGCTATAGTCGCACTTTTATTTTGTAGCATATCAAGTGCAGCAGCTATAGTCCGATCAAAAGCATCTGAGCGGCTAAAATCTCCCGTACTTAAGGCAGCGCCATACAAGCCCTTGATAACTTCAGGCATCCAACTGTTGCCGCCAGCAAATTCATGGGTTTTTAAATTCCCAAATCTTGCACCAATGGGGTTAAAATTACAAGCCCGAGCATCGCTGTCTGTTGCTTGTGGCATATGGCAATCTTGGCATGTGGTATTAACAGAGTTTTTTACCATGTTTATTTCAAACGAGTCTTGAAACTGCGAATCTGCATAAATACTGCTCTTCCACTCACTAAAGGTTCTTTCTATTGGCATGGCAATACCAGTATCGATACCATTTTCATCAATCAATGTTTTGGCTACAGTTAAAACGCCGTTTTTCAAAACTTCAGGTGATGTTACATTGTGACAAGATCCGCAAATTTCACTTTGGTTAATAAAATTAGAAAACTCCCATTCATGAGGTATACTTAATGGAGAAATATATGGGCCTTTTCTACAGGGACCAAAACTACTGCTATTGGGATTATCACAAGCATTATCATCTAGCCACACGTTTGAATTGTTTAAATCCAACGGTTCATTATTTGGACCCGTAACTTCTTGTCTATGGCAAAAGCTGCACGTTATTCCTTGATAATCATTTAACTTGGATTCAGCCGAAGTGACAGTGCCGGATAGTTCACAGCCATTAGCGTAGTTCATATCCCCCGTACCATCTTTTGTATGACCTGCATAAAAGCCAGTCGGAGTATGGCAACGAATACAGAAGTCACCAACACCTGGCAGGTCATTATTCGCAATATCAACAGCCGCCCAAAACAAAGGGTCTCTGGCAGCATTGGCCATCATTGAACCTGCCCAAGTAGGGAAAGGCATGAAGGTAGTATCAGGGCCTGTTAATGAAACCCCGCTATGACAGCTCTCGCAATTATTTGAAGGCTCTAATGCAAATGACAAAAATGGCTGAGTACCATGCGGAGTAAAATCTGACACCCCTCCCTGAATTACAGGCAAGGCATTGTGTGATTTATCTAAAAATTGTGCGTTAGCAGTTACACATAACAACAGTAAAATAATGAACAAAGATTTAATGAACATTCGCAAACCCTAAGGTGACTATATAAAAGCTGGTGAATATAACACATTAATCACCACAAATACAAATTTGAAATTCGCATTCTCAAACAATTCATGATAAAGTGTTCGACCTTTGAAATATACACAGTTTTTATCATGACAGAAATGCTAAAAAGGCGAACATTTGCCATAATTTCCCACCCAGATGCTGGTAAAACCACCATCACAGAAAAAATATTGCTTTTTGGTGGAGCGATAAATGTTGCTGGCGCTGTTAAGTCCAATAAAACAGCCAAAGGAGCTACTTCTGACTGGATGGAAATGGAGAAAGAAAGGGGTATTTCCGTTACTTCCTCTATTATGCAGTTTCCCTACAAGGGCTGTACAATCAATTTATTGGACACACCTGGTCATGCCGATTTTTCAGAAGATACTTATCGTACTTTGACCGCTGTTGATTCTGCTTTAATGGTGGTGGATTGTGCAAAAGGGGTAGAAGAAAGAACCATAAAACTCATGGAAGTCTGTCGTTTAAGAACCACTCCTATTTTTACCTTCATCAACAAACTAGACCGCGAAGGCCGTGACCCCATTGATTTAATGGATGAAATTGAAGACATTTTGAAAATCAATTGCGCACCGGTTACTTGGCCAATCGGCATGGGGAAACGCTTAAAAGGTGTGTACCATTTTCTTGATGATACCATTTTACTTTACGAATCAGGAAAAAATTACGAAACTCAAAAAGCTGAAATTATTCAAGGAATTGACAATCCAGACCTAGATAAGACTTTGGGAAGTGATGCTGATGACTTTCGAGAAGAAGTTGAGTTGGTCAAAGGAGCAAGCCACGCCTTTGACTTAGAGTCATATTTGCGTGGCGAATTAACGCCAGTATTTTTTGGTTCTGCAATTAACAATTTTGGTGTTGAACCTTTGTTAGATGCTTTTGCAAAATATGCCCCAACGCCACAATCTCATGCCACAGAAACCAGAGTAGTTGAACCCACAGAAGAAGATTTTACTGGCTTTGTATTTAAAATTCAGGCCAATATGGATCCAAAACACAGGGACAGA
>CAZLZZ010000120.1:0-11045 GCA_964564165.1 uncultured Alcanivoracaceae bacterium
AAGCTTCCCAGAATTAACAAAATAATAGCCTTTAATACGCTAAATAGTTACAAATGATTAAGCAATTGTGGATGTATTTGGCAGTCGCAGAAGAGCTTCATTTTGGACGAGCAGCTTCTCGTTTAGGCATGTCTCAGCCGCCCTTAACTGAGCAAATAAAAATTTTAGAACATACTTTGAAAATTAAATTGTTTGAACGCTCAAGAAGGGGCACTCAGTTAACTCCAGCAGGCTTAGCTTTGCTGCCTGCTGTTCAAAGCTTTATACATCAAGTTGAAACACTTGAAAACACTGTTCATGAAATTATTGATGGTAAAACCGGCATATTACAAATTGGGGCGATTACTGCATCGATGTTAGAAACTATACCGCCTTTATTGGATATGTTTGCAAGCCACTATCCGGAAATAACGGTTTACGTTAAAGAAATTGACAGTTCTGAAGCAATACATGCCTTGCAAACTGGCGAGCTTGATATCGCATTTGTCAGATTAGATGAAGTGACAACAGCAGGGATTGAAACAAAAATATTAAATGAAGATGTATTGGGTGTTGCGCTTCCACTGGATCACAAACTTAACAACTCTTCACATGTTTCCATTTCTGAATTAAAAGCAGAGAAATTCGTTATGTCATCCCGAAGAGTAAGTCCTGTATACTTTGATATGTTAGTCTCAATTTGCAGAAAACATGGTTTTAGCCCTCTTATACATCATGAGGTAAAATCAATTGCATCCAAAATTGCTTATGTTGGTTGCGCTCAAGGTATTGCACTGGTGCCAATGGGAATGTCAGTCCTCGCACCAAAAAATGTTACAATCAAACCGTTAATTGAAAATGTAACTATTGTAACATCTGCGATGGCATGGAATAATCAAAGACACAATCCAATTGTGAGTTTAGTAAAAAAATTTTATACAGAGCAAGAAAAATAAGTTTCTTTACATTGAATCATCTATAGAACACCCATATTTGGGGGTTCTTCAGCTGAACCCCTATTAGATGTTAAAAAAGAAATTAGGAAAGTTGGGTATTGATTAACAATCAAGCTCTCTGCTAATTTGAGATGGCACGATTTTGCGTATGCAAAAAAGTAACGCTTTAAATTATCCGCGTGTGACCTACATTATTATATGTGTTTTTCATGCATGGAAATTATTGTTTTACTTGAGACTGAGTTATTAAAATGTTTTTTTTGTACAGCTAAATACTCTGCATCTGAAAAAAAATCGTCCATTACTTTTTTGCTTGGAAACTCGATTGTAAACACTCTATTGATTTCTTCATCGGCTTTTGAAATAAGTACTTTTTGTATTTTGAAATCATAGCCAAATGAACCGCCGAAGGAATGTAAAATAGGAGTCATTCCATCTCGATATTTTTGATACTCTTCATCGTCTCTGACTTGAATGCCCATAATTCTTTCATACATAAACTTTTTCCAGATATTGATTACACTTAACAACTTATTATATGTGCATTACCACCATATATTGCGGATATTGCGCATTTAAATGTTTCGTACTTCATAATATTTAGTATATCACAGGCTAATTTTAATTAAAAGCGACATAACCAAGCCTTTTATACGCTATATAGACGTGTTATTTATGCACTAATCAGGTTAATGCTCTAAGTATTAGACGTCAACCAATCTGCCCAATTTAATTAGACTAAATTTAAATAATAATGCATCTTGAATTTGGCGCAGCTAAAGCAGCTATTCCGGTGATTTATTTTTCTTTCTCTGTGTCGCCGTGCCGCTGTGCGAAAATGCTCTTGAACTTTTCATTAGCGGTCTTTTCTAGCTCTGCGAGGGAGATGTTTTTGATCTTTTACATCCACATGATAAAAGGCATTAATTTTGATTGTATTTATTGGCTGATTAATTATAATTAGTTTGTATTTTTTACAACATGAACATTATGAAAAAAACTTTGATTTGTATTTTATTATTGTCGAATTTTAATCTGCACGCCAAACGCCTTATAGATGGCTATGGCAATTTTAAACCTGTACACAATACTCAATTTAAAACACCAATAAAACTCAAGGCAGTGTTTGATGTATACACATCAGACGATGATAATGAGGAACTCAACCGTGGAATCAATACCGTTGCCAGATTTCTAAACATGCATTATGATGCAGGTATAAAAACCAAAAACATTAAAACTGCATTGGTTATACATGGTGCAGCAGGCAAAGACATACTGAACAACATTGCCTATAACAAACGATACTTAACTGACAACCCCAATGCCATATTACTAAAAAAACTGCACGATGCTGGCGTACAAATTATTATTTGTGGGCAAACAGCCGAATTTAGGGCTTATAAACGCGATGAAATACTAGACTTTGTCGATGTATCGTTGTCTGCGATAACCGCACTGGTCAGTCTCCAATCTCAAGGTTATCAATTGATTAATTTTAATTGATGTTAATGCAACATCTAGCTAATCGCAGAATGAGGACGATTTGTTGATCATTAAAGTACTATTATGTTAGATTTAACTTCCCTTTGGCTTAGCTTCAAATTGGCGGGTATCACTACCGTGATTCTGTTGATTATTGGTATTCCCTTGGCTAAATGGCTGGCTTTTTCCAAACACAAATCTATACCTTTTATCAACTCATTGGTGGTTTTGCCCTTGGTCTTGCCACCCACTGTTTTGGGGTTTTATTTATTGAGTATCATGCACAATGATTCCTTGCTGGGTTCATTGTTCATCAAGTTTACTGATACACAGTTGATTTTCAGCTTTACCGGGCTTGTTATCGCTTCGGTGGTTTATTCTCTGCCTTTTGTGGTGCAACCGATGATTGCTACTTTTAATCACATCGGTAGCGACACGATAAAAACCGCCCAATCTATAGGAGCTTCCAAGCGCACAATTTTTTGGAAAATCACCCTACCCTTATCTAAAAAAGGCATACTTTCAGCCGCTATACTGGGGTTTGTCCATACTTTGGGTGAATTTGGTGTGGTATTAATGGTGGGTGGGAATATCCCTAATCAAACCAGAGTAGTCGCTATTGAGATATTTAACCATGTGGAAAATCTAGAACTAAGAGAAGCCAACCAACTGTCTTTGATATTGGTGGCATTGTCTTTTGCGGTCATTTTTTGGATGAATTCAAACAACAAAAACAATTTAGTCGTCTCATGAAAGTTGCTATCCAATCAGAATCACCCAAATACAACTATCAATTTGAAGTGGCAGATAGTGGATTAATCGGTGTTTATGGCATTTCTGGATGTGGAAAATCCAGCTTACTCAATGCATTGGCGGGTTACAATGACAAGAACGATGGAACAATAATCTTCAATGACAAAATCTTACAAGGAATAGTTAAATGCAGTTATATGAACCAACACCCTATTCTATTTCCCCATTGGACAGTATTAGAAAATCTCAATTTTGCGATTGGATACAGCAAAAGCAGTCTTAAGGAATTAGATGACTTATTAGATAAATTAAATTGCAATCACTTATTGAATAAATTGCCCAAACAGTTATCGGGTGGAGAAAAACAACGCATCGCATTTATTCGTGCCTTATTAATGATAGAAAACAGTTCTCTGGTTTTGCTTGATGAGCCCTTTTCTGCTTTGCACCCAGAGTTAAGGAAAGTGGCATTAGATTTATTAAATGATTACAAAAATCACTGCTTAATCTTTATGGTTACTCATGAAATATCTGAAATTTATCAATATGCGGATGAGCTTTTGCTGATAGAAGAAGGCAGTATAAATTATCAAAATACCATGCAAAAAGCCATGGCATCTAAACACGCATATTTGCCACTGGCCAGTAAGATAACCTTATCGGGTGAAAGCTTTGTTATTTTTGCAGACGATGTCAGTGTTAATTTGAAAACCAACAAAAACAGCAGCATTTCCTATCAATTGGACATTATCATTGATGAAATCATTCTGAGTGACAAGCAAGCTGTATTAAAACTAAATCTTCTTGTAGAAAACAAAAATCAACATTTATTTGCCAAATTAACCACGGACTCTGTAAAAAGGTTGGGTTTAAGGGTCAACCAAAAAGCAGTAGCCTGCTTCAAGTCTATTGCGCATCATGCATGCAATTAGTCATTACTTTTTGTTATGGATAAAAGGTATTTTGCAATAACTGTTATTTTCTGATCATCTTCTTGAATCAACTTAAATCCACCTTTGGAATTTAACACCAAACGAATATTGTTATCAACTACTTGTTCTTTAGAATAGTTGAATTCTGACCCATCACAAACTTTAATGCTTAATAGGCTATGCTGATTAAAAAGTAGACTCAATGGAATGGACTGTTGATCTTTGTGCCTTCCTTGGGTTTCAGTTGCTGTATCGAATTGACTAAACAATGCTTTATTGTCCAGTAGCAACTCTTTATTGTCCTCAACGATTTCCAGTTTTTTCCATCTACCTGAACCACACAGGTTTTCTGATTTTTTATGAATTTTATTGATGACATTGCCTTGTTTATCAAAGTAAATTACATCTTTAGTAACATACTTTTTTTGTTTAACCTCATTTGGCTTTATTTTAAACAAATAAAGTCCATAAAAAAGAAACACAAATGCCAATAAAAAAGCCACAATTGAGAGTATTTTAAATAGGTTTTTATGCATGGTTATTTTATCTTTGTGATGTGTTTAATTTGTAAAGGCCTACTCTTTTTCTTATTGTTTTTGTTGCTCTTCTGTGAAATCAAGTGGTAGGTTTTGTGTCGTTTTGAGAGAATTGTATATTTTGACTGATTGCTGTCATTAATAACAACTTCACTGCCATTGCACAATATCACTTTAACACCTTGAGCCAATGAAACATCGGGAAATAAATCAATGAATGCATACACTTGTCGTTGTCGTGATTGTGATTGCTCAAACAATTGCACATCACTTTCACAAGATTGAACGCGAGAAGTCTCAATGGCATTTCCCATTTGATCATGGACTGTTCCAATAGGAACTTTTAAGCGACCACTGTCATACAAAGCCCATATTAAAACGATTAACCCCAATAGTATAAAAAAACCAGCAAACCATTTGGGGTTTACTGGTTTATTATTGTCAGGCACTTGTTCTGTTTTGTTCTTATTAACCAAATCTTCTATAACCAAATAATCCAACAAAACCGATAAAGAACAAGGCCAATGCCATCTGAAACCATGCAGTTGAAGAAGGGATAATAGCAGGTGGTAAAGCTATCCCAGCAAAAGCCAATGCATCTATGCCAGCGGGCAATCCTGCACAAACCGTTAATAACTCGCCTGTTGTGATATTTACTGACACCAAGTCGCCAACTGTGCCAGCACCAAATGCACCTGCATAACCCCAAAGGTTACCAGCATCATCAAATGTCATAGCACTGATAGTATGATTACCAAATTCAACATCACCGTTTGTGGTATTATCTATCAAATCAGTGACTTGTGTAACCACGCCAGTAACAGGATCAACCGTGAACAAATCACTGTTATCGGTAACGCCCATATTAAAACCACAACCACCACAAGGTATAGCATACAAAGTACCCGCTGCATTGGCAGCGAAACCACTGCCAGCCGAGTTATTGCCATTGCCCAAATCAGTCACTGCACCTGTTGCTGTATCTATGGTAACAACTGTATCATTAAACTCTGACCAACCATATAAGGTACCGCCTCTAAAAGTAATATCAGGAACACCGCTGTGTGTAGCAAGTTCATCAACTAACAGTCCGATTGGGGTAGCTACTCCAGTAGTGGTATTAATGGACAATAAATTTGAATTGCCACGTTCTGTTGCTTCTGTTGCAAATAAATTACCACCTGCATCAGTAGCCAATCCCGTAACTGTTGTTCCCATTGCACCAATAGTAGTCAATGCACAAGTACCTGCATCAATAGAATACAAGTTCCCAGCACCTGAACCTTGATTGGACTCACCCAAATAAAATTGCTGTGAACTGGCTAAAACAGGTAACATCAACAACAAATACACACACTTTTTTAATTTAAACATACAACAAACCCCTCAAATAGTTATTTTCAATTACACTTTTTAACATTGACCTTAAATAATTACAAACAAAACTTACTTTTATGGATAAAAACATACCCAACAAATCATTTTATAGAATTTTTTCAAACAATCAGACATATTTTGTTTCAAAAATCTGCATCATAGCAGTAAACTTCAATAAATATGAATCAGAATAATTCGCAGCTTGGGAAATACAAAATAGCCTATTTGATATTGCTGTCATCTGGCTTATTTTTTATCCATAACTGGCTACTGTTACTGACAATTTTGTTTCTGCAAAGTTTTCTTTGGTCATATTCTTCATTGAAAATTAAACCCTTGTTTAAAGCAATAATAAAACTCAAGTGGTTTTTATTGGTGATACTTATTGCTTATACTTTTTTCTCGCCTTTTGAACAGTCTCAAGCTACAACCCTAGAATTTTACTTGTTTTCATTGGATATTTATTATTCGGGCTTATCGGTTGCTTTGTTAATGATGTCGAGAATTTTTTTAATGATCATGGCCAGCCTTTGGGTGAGAAAATCCTGTCAACAAGCTGAATTTGTTATTGGCCTAAAGTTTTTTAAAATACCAGAAGCAGCAGCCATAGTGATTGATTTAACCTTAAATCAATTGACCTCAGAGAAGAAAACTAAAGACAAAAAAAGACAAAAAAAGAAAATTACTTTTAAAGAATTTAAAACCAACAAATTGCAATTTTTCAACAAGCTAATTCAGAAAAATACAGAAAAATCACAACTGGCGTTGCAACATCACTATCCAGAACTATCCAAACAAAGGCGCCATGACATCCTAGTCATTTTATCTGTTGTGGCGGCAATCATGTCATTAAAGTTTTTACAAATGATGCCCGGATTACCGATTGCACCAGGCCATAAAAATTTATTGATTTTACCGTTGATTATGCTGGCTTCTTTATCCACAAGCATGAAATACGGAGGTCTAATAGCTGGATTTACTGCGGGTGTTGTTTCTTTTATGATGGGTTTTGGAAAGTTTGGGATATTTGAAATTTTACACTTTGCCTTTCCTGGACTCATTTCAGATTGGTTAAGCCCGATGCTAAGACACAAGCAAGGGAAATTTCTTATGATTAAACTGGTATTGATTGGTGCGCTATTGGGTTTGGCTCGATTTATCGCCAATTTCGCCATATTGTTGATGGTTGGAGCACCAAAACTGGCATTAATTGTTATGACGCCGATGCTCATCTCACAAATTGTTTTTGGTGCTTTAAGTAGCTTGACTTGTATTGTTGTAGTTAACAAACACCACAATGGTGGGTGGTTTAAATAAATTATTATCTATGAATATATCTCTATACCTTATTATTTGAAGGTTTAAATTTAGAAGTCGTCGTTGTGTTCTTCTCTTGTTCTGTTGCCAGATTAACAATCAATGAAGAAGGTTTGGCCACTTTTGAAGCACTGACTATAAAACACAATTTAACCAAATATTTGACCAATTTAAGATTAAGGAATTGATGGGGCGATTTATTGGCAAAAAGCTGTGGAATAAGTTGGCCCAACCACAATAAAATCAATGCATTCATTAAACCCAGTTGAAATGCAACAATATTTATCACCTTGGGAATTTTTAAATTAAAGGTTTGATCATTAATATTGGGGAAAGAGGTCAACAAAGAAAATACAATCACCAAAACAACCACCATTAATTGCCTACCAATTAAATAATGATGTACCATTTCCTTGGTTTTTGTCATTTGTTGTACTTGAGAAGCAGTTGGATATTCATCAGGTATGGTAGAAAAATGCTTGTCAGATATATTAATAATAGCGATTTGGGACCCTTCTAGTAAACCCAATATGATGATAATAACAATACTTAACAAAAATACAATCAAAGGTGTGATTTGAAACTCTATGCTTGCCCTAGTTTCAGATTGAAACATTAACCAAGTAAAAGTAACACAAACAAAAATGAAAAATAGATAAGACAGAATATCTGTTATTATATGGAATAACGTTTTATTTCTAATTCTATTTAATAGTGTTTGTTTCATAAAGTTCTCATTTTTAGCGCCTCAATTATAATTTTATAAAATGATGAGTTGAGACATTGAATTTGCAATACTAATCGTTCAGGGAAAATACCAAAGTAAGCAATTATACAAATATTGTACTAAAATACAATCGCATTCATTTGATAGGTTAAAGTAAATTAATATCAATACTGCTAGATAATACCGCTGTTGAACAGAACTTTTTATCAAGGCATCAAATCCTACTTTAATTGTCATACAACCTGTGTTAATATCGCCAACTGATTTTGTATACTCAAGTCATGCTAGGAGCTTGTCCGAGAATAGGAATCGTCATGAAGGAAAGCTGGGTTTAGGGCGATTTTTGGCTTTTTTGAGGAGAATAGCTCCGCTATGTGACGAAAAAAAGCTAAAAATGGCACAAATTCAGCTTTTCTGTAATAGATTATCTATTCTCGGACAAGCTCCTAGTATTGAGAACATATAAAAATTTCGATTCATTGTTATTATCGCTATAAGTAAAAAGAGGAATTATGCCTAACAACACATCTAAAAACGACGAAAGAAATCATTTGAGTAGTGGCTTAATGCGCGAAAGTTTGGTCAGCAAGAAACTCATCGGACAAACAAAAAACACCAAAGTTAGAACCATGGTGCCGGACCTTAAAATGATTGCCATAGGCGGGCAAAGCATCATGGACAGAGGCAAAGAAGCAATAATACCAGTGGTCGATGCAATTGTCGAAATACGCAAACAACACAAAATCATTGTAGGTGTTGGCGGCGGAACAAGAGCCAGACATACTTTCTCGATTGGATTAGACTTGGGGTTACCCATTGGCGGTTTGGCAAGAATTGTCGGCGGCGTTGAAGAAAATAACCGAGATATTCTGCAATTTTTACTTGCACCTCATGGCGGCATTACTTTTGTAAAAGATCACTTGCAAGATATACAAATGTTTTTAAAAGATGGCTTGATACCAATTTGTATTGGTCAACCTCCTTATCATTTTTGGGAGCCGCCTTCACGTGAGAAAGGCGGCTTGCCTGATAATGGTCCTGATGTTGGGTTGTTTTTAATGGCGGAAGTTATGGGTGCTGAAAATATGATTCTGGTTAAAGATGTTGATGGTATTTTTGATAAAGACCCCAATAAATATGATGATGTGACCCTTATAAAAGAGACCTCGGCTACAGAATTGTTGAATGGAGATTATGATGATTTACCCATAGAACGAGAGCTTTTAAGGTCTTTACAAAATGCGCGAACTTTAAAATCAATTCAGGTTGTCAATGGCTTAAATCCAAGCAATATGTTGGCTGCATTAAATGGCCAAAATGTAGGTACAATTATCCATTCCACTGACATCACAGGAGAAACATCATGAAAAAAGATGGAAAAATTTGGATTGATGGCATCAATAATCCATTAAATAATGAATCAATGTCCAGTAAAAAATTAAGGAATTCAATCCAAGACAGGAAAACCATTGCCATATTGCCCGATGTTTGGGTGATTAAAATAGGTGGACAAAGCATCATGGACAGAGGTGCCCAAGCCGTATTTCCTATACTTGAAGAGTTGGTCGCCGCAAAGAACAGTGGCATTCACTTTATCTTGTGTACTGGTGGTGGAACAAGGGCCAGGCATGTTTATTCATTGGGCTTGGATTTAGATCTTCCTACTGGCATGTTGGCTAGACTTGGTGCAAGTATTCCGGTACAAAATGCAAGAATGCTACAGCTATTATTAGCTAAAGATGGTGGTATTGTTGCTTATCCAGAGGAATTTGAGAAATTGCCATTTTTCCTAAATTCTGGTTGTATCCCCATCACATCAGGAATGCCTCCTAATGAATTTTGGGAAAAATCTTCAGCTCATGGCAATATTCCAGAAAACAGAACAGATACTGGTGTGTTTTTACTTGGCGAGTTTTTAGGAGCCAAAGGTGTTTTATACATTAAAGATGAGGATGGCTTGTATACCGACGACCCTAAGAAAAATCCCGATGCAGAATTAATCAAATCGACCACGGCACAGGAACTTCTTGCTTCTGGACAAGATGATTTAATTGTTGAACGAGTTGTCCTTGATTATATGATTAGAGGTGACAATGTTAAATCGATTCAAATTGTTAATGGCATGAAAAAAGGCGAAATCACCAAAGCATTAAAAGGACAAGCCGTTGGCACAATAATTTCTGCATAGCACCATGAATAATACAGAAAACAAAATCATAGAAATAGAAACCAAACTGGCGTTCCAAGAAGAAACCATCGAGCAGTTAAACGGTGTGATTATTCAACAACAGAAAACTCTCGACAAACTGCAACGGCAACTGGTTCAACTCAACAGTAAAATTGAACAAGAAAGCCAACATTGGCAAACCCAAAACAACCCTGCGGACGAAACTCCGCCGCATTATTGAGGGTTCAAGCTAAAACTCCTAATTAACTTTTATCAATTGCCAATCAATTTAAGCAAAAATCCATATCCTTCAGCTGTTTCTTTGTACTGTTGGTATCTGCCAGAGGCTCCACCATGCCCTGCTTGCATATTGGTGCGCATAATTAAAATATTGTCGTTGGTTTTCATCTCGCGTAACTTGGCAACCCATTTGGCGGGTTCCCAGTATTGCACCTGTGAATCGTGCAAACCTGTGGTAATCATCATATTGGGATAATCTTGCTTACTGACATTGTCATAAGGCGAATAAGACAACATATAATCGTAGTATTTTTTGTCTTTGGGGTTGCCCCACTCATCAAACTCTCCTGTTGTTAGTGGTATATCTTCGTCTAACATGGTTGAAACCACATCCACAAACGGCACCGCCGCAATGATACCTTTGTATAACATACCATCCATGTTGACCACCGCTCCCATCAATAATCCGCCAGCTGAACCACCGGAAGCGAATACTTGGTTTTTATTGCCATAGCCTTGTTTTAACAACCCTTTGGTCACATCAATGAAATCGGTAAAAGTGTTTTTCTTGTTCAA
>CAZLZZ010000121.1:0-10898 GCA_964564165.1 uncultured Alcanivoracaceae bacterium
TTTGGACATGGTTGGGAATGGATAAGCTTTATCTTAATCATCGCCGCTTGGAGTCTTGGCAGAGGATACAAAAAACACAAAAACGCCAACGTGCTTTGGTTTGCTGGTGTTGGAATTGTTTTTCTTTTGCTGGGTACGATTTTTGAGGAAAAACTCAGCATAATTACTGAGTCTGTTGTTTTTTTTAGTGGCGGCATTTTATTAACCATTGCCCATTGGAAAAACTACCAATTAGAAAAGAAGTGTTCTTTTAGGAAGCCAAAACTTCCTGCATAGAAACGCGAATTAGTATTTTTTATATCGGGATTTGGGTAATAGGGTATCCTGCCTCTTTCCATGCATTAAACCCGCCAGCTACCGAAACGGGTTTTTCAAACCCCATCTCCAACAAACTAATGCCAGCCAAAGCAGAACGGTTGCCACTTCTGCAACAAATATATATTTCCTTTTTGGGATCCCAGTTCAGTTGTTCAACCAAAGACAGGATTTGAAACTCTAACAAGCCACGCGACACCCAAATAGAACCAGGAACAACACCGTCAACTACTTCGTTGGCTTCTCGTATGTCTATCAGCTGAACAGCCTGTTTGTCTTGAATGTTTAATAACTCAATTGTAGAAACTTCTGGAACGGTTTTTAGTGCATCTAAAACCAGCTGTTGAGAAGATTTCACGGCTTATTAAAATCAGAAGGACAGTACAAATCACTCAACACCTCAATGATACGGGTGGTATCTGTTTGTGCCAAAGAATAAAAAATAACTTGAGATTCTCGGCGGGTTTTCACCATCTCTTCGCGGCGTAAAGTCGCCAAATGCTGGCTCAACGCAGACTGACTTAAGCCAATCTGTTGATGAAGCTCGGTTACAGAGCATTCGCGCACTTCAAGCGCGCACAAAATCATCAATCTTGATTCACTTGAAAGGGTTTTTAGCATCCTTGCAGCTTTGCTTGCGTGCTCTCTTAATTCTTCAAAATTACGTTCTTGCGATTGAGTATCAACCATGCTTTGTCCAAAATTGAATATTACAGCATTATATTAAAAAAACCTAATATAGTAAAGGACGGGCTTTAATCTTATCCAAAAGAGGAAAAACATCATCTCTGGGAACTGGTCCGAAAATAGGGGCCGTAGCCTAGATAAAGCTGGCTTTCTATTCCTAGGAGCTTGTCCGAGAATAGAAAATCTATTACAGAAAAGCTGAATTTGTGCCATTTTCAGCTGTTTTTCGTCACATAGCGGAGCTATTCTCCTCAAAAAAGCCAAAAATCGCCCTAAACCCAGCTTTCCTTCATGACGATTCCTATTCTCGGACAATCTCCCAGGCTAACTCCTTGTTGTTACTTTTAAGGTAGCACGATTAAACAACACAGCACAAATCAGTGTAGTTTGATTTTAAACTGTGTTTAAATGTTTTTATGCAAGCTCATTACACAGAAGGCTCAATCTATAAACACATTTTATCTATGGCATTTATGTCAGCGATAGGCTTGATGTCGATTTTCGTTGTCGATTTGGTGGATTTATATTTTTTAAGCCTATTGGACGAAATTCAAATGGTCTCTGCCATTGGTTTTGCTGGAGTAATTTTGTTTTTTACTATTGCCATAAGCATAGGGCTGATGATTACCATGGGCGCGTTAGTTGCCAAATCTATTGGTGCTAAAAACGTGACGGCCGCCAAACAATATACGGTTAATGTACTTGTGCTAAGTGTTTTTCTTGGTGCTTTTATCGGCTTTATTATGTGGTATTTTTCAACCGATATTTTATTGGCAATGGGAGCCAAAGGCAGGTCTCTAGAGCTGGCCTCTACTTATCTGGGCATTATCTTGCCTTCGCTGCCTATTTTATGTGTTGGTCTGGCAGCTGCAGGAGCTTTGCGAGCGGTGGGCGATGCCAAACAAGGAATGTTTGTAACCTTGGTTGCTGGCTTGGTTAATGCCGTGCTTGATCCTATTTTGATTTTTGTTCTAGACATGGGAATAGCCGGAGCAGCATGGGCTTCGGTTTGGGCGAGGTTGGCGATGATGGTTTATGCCTTGTGGTTTGTAATAAAAAAGCACAATTTAATCGCCCCGTTTCATTGGCAAAAATTTAAACAGGACTTAAAATCCATATTTAATGTGGCGCTGCCTGCGATTTTAACCAATGTCGCCACGCCAATGGGCAACGCTTATATTATTTATATGTTGGCAGACTTTGGTGACGAATCAGTTGCAGGTTTTTCGATTATTGGGCGAATAACCCCAGTGGCTTTTTGCTTGGTGTTTGGTATCTCCAGCGCAGTTGGGTCAATTATCGGGCAAAATCATGGGGCACAACTGTATGACAGAGTCAGACAAGCCATTAGTAAATCAATGATCATCATCATTGTTTATAGTCTGATTGTCTCAGCCCTGTTGTTTTTGATAAAAAATAAAATTGTTGATGTTTTTAAAGTCAGTGGAGAGGCAGAAAGGCTAATCGTCTTTTTTTGTACTTGGGTCGCTGTCTTGGTTACTTTTCGAGGGTTCTTGTTTGTTGCTAATGCCGCATTTAACAATTTAGACAAAGCCAAATATTCAACTTATATGAACTTTAGTAAAGTGACATTAGGCACCGTACCTTTTGTTTATTATGGCGCGCAACACTATGGCGCATTTGGCATACTTTTATTTGAGGCTTTTGGAGCGGTTGTATTTGGTTTGATTGCATCGGCTTTGGCTTTTAAACTGGTAAAAGAATTAGAGCAGTCTGCCATATCAACAACTTAACTAAACGAAATAAAACAACAAAGCAAAACTATTATGAAAAAAAATCGTTACCCAATTGTCAGTAAAACATTCTCTGAATTAACAATCCACGAGCTATATGGGATATTGTCTCTGCGTGTACAGGTGTTTTGTGTGGAACAAAATTGCCCGTATCAAGATATAGATAACCAAGACCAAGATGCGCAACATGTTTTTCTGCACCATTCGGGCGTTATTTTGGCCTATGCGCGAATTATTAAAGAAGAGCAAAAAAAAGAAATAATGAAAAATCAAAGAATTTATCACATTGGGCGAGTAGTGGTGAATGAAGAAAGTAGAAAACAAGGGCTAGCAACAGTCATTATGCAAGCATGCATTGATGAGTTGAAAAACAAAGCAGATACGATTGAAATCTCCGCCCAGTCCTATTTAACTGGTTTTTATCATGGGCTGGGATTTAAAAGCATGGGAGAGTATTACTTAGAGGATGGTATTCCCCATGAAAAAATGGAACTAACATTAGAGAACGGCTCATAAGGCCTGACTTTAGTTACGAATATACCTCATTAGATTATTTTATGGCAGGCATAAAAATATTTAAATAGAATAAATCAAAACAAAACTGTACAATTAATGGTCGACAATAATAAAAAAATAAATTAAAGGAGACAAAGATGACAATTAGAGTAGCAATTAATGGTTATGGACGCATCGGCAGGAATATACTGCGCGCACTATATGAGCACAATCGCACACAAGACGTCCGCATAATCGCTATCAATGATTTGGGAGACGTGAAGACCAATGCCCACTTAACAAAATTTGATACCACACACGGAACCTTTCAGGCTGAAGTCAGTACTGAAGGAGATTACCTGCTGGTAAATGGCGACAAAATCAAAGTTTTGTCCGAAAGAGACCCCAGTGCCTTGCCTTGGGGCGAGTTAAACATTGATGTTGTGATGGAATGTACAGGAATATTTAGAACACAAGAGTCAGCAGGGGCACACATCAATGCAGGGGCTAAAAAAGTACTGTTATCAGCACCAGGCGGTGGAAAGGTAGATGCAACCATTGTTTATGGGGTCAACGACTCGGTGCTAAAACCGAGTGACACAATAGTTTCTAATGCCTCTTGCACCACCAATTGTCTTGCGCCATTGGTAAAACCTTTGCACGATGAACTAGGGATAGAACATGGATTAATGACCACCATTCACGCTTATACCAATGATCAATCCTTGACCGATGTTTACCACACAGATTTGCGCCGTGCGCGATCTGCCACCATGAGTCAAATTCCAACAAGCACTGGTGCTGCTACAGCTGTTGGTTTGGTGTTGCCAGAAATGAATGGCAAACTCGATGGTTTTGCCATGCGCGTGCCCACAATTAATGTATCGGTAGTGGACTTGGTGTTTACAGCCAGTCGCGAAACCTCGGTCCAAGAAGTCAACGCCATCATGAAAAAGGCATCACAAGGAATGAAAGGCGTGCTGGGTTATAACGACTTGCCCTTGGTATCCATAGACTTTAATCACAACGAAAAGTCTTCAGTATTTGATGCAGGCTTAACCAAGGTCATGAGTGGCAACATGGTTAAGGTGCTGTCTTGGTACGACAACGAGTGGGCATTTTCTTGTCGCATGATTGATACAACAATTGCCATGATGGAAGCCTAGAGCAGACAAAGCAATGAAAATTTTGAAAATGAAAGATCAAGATTTAAAGGGCAAACGAGTATTGATACGTCAAGATTTAAATGTGCCGATAAAAAACGGTGAAGTAACTAGCGCAAAAAGAATCACAGCATCCTTGCCAACCATTAAACTGGCTTTGCAACAAGGTGCTGCGGTATTGGTCATGTCGCATCTGGGTCGCCCAACAGAAGGACAACCAGAGAATCGGTTTTCATTGCAACCTGTCGCCAACTATTTAACACAAGCGTTGGGACAAAAAGTCAAGCTGGTCAAAAATTGGTTAAATGGTGTAGAAGTTAAACCCGGTCAATTGGTGTTGTTAGAAAATGTCAGGTTCAATGTCGGTGAAAAAGCCAATGACGAATCTTTGGCAAAACAAATGGCAAGTCTGTGCGACATATTCGTAATGGACGCCTTTGGAACAGCACACCGCAAACAAGCCTCAACTTATGGAGTGGCACAATTTGCACCGATTGCAACTGCCGGACCCTTGTTATCAGGCGAGCTACAAGCCTTGGCAAAATCATTGGACAAGCCCGCTCGACCGATGTTGGCAATTGTTGGCGGCTCTAAAGTTTCAACAAAGTTAACCGTGCTTGAAAGTCTATCCAAGAAAGTTGACCAGCTGATAGTTGGCGGTGGCATTGCCAATACTTTTATTGCAGCAGCCGGCCACAATGTCGGTAAATCTTTGTACGAACCCGGTTTAATTAAACAAGCACAATTTTTAATGCAACAAGCCAAAGACCAAGGCCGCGAAATTCCAATACCAACCGATGTGGTTACCGCAAAAGAGTTTTCAGACACAGCGATTGCAACCGTTAAAACCGTCGATGCAGTAGAAGATGATGATATGATTTTGGATATTGGACCAGAAACGGCTGCAAAATTTGCCGAGATGTCAAAAGCGGCGGGCACCGTGGTTTGGAATGGCCCGGTTGGCGTATTTGAAATTGATCAATTTGCCAATGGCACAAAAGTATTGGCCCAAGGCATAGCAGACGGAAAAGGTTTTTCAATTGCCGGTGGTGGAGATACTTTGGCGGCCATTGATAAATATGGCATTGAAAACCAAATATCCTACATTTCAACAGGTGGAGGTGCTTTTCTGGAATTTCTAGAGGGCAATGTCTTACCTGCTGTAGAAATATTAGAAAAACGCAGTTAATCGTATTTTTTACTAAAAATTAAGAAAAAGCAGTAAAATTACTTTCTAAAAATCAGGTTTCTTAGTAGATTACTGCATCTAAAAAAATAATTATAAATTAGGAAGAAAACAAATGAACGTAGAACAGTTATTAGAAACTGCCGCTGCCATGGTGGCACCGGGTCGAGGCATACTTGCCATAGATGAAAGTACTGGGACTATTGGCAAAAAACTGGCATCAGTTGATGTCAAAAGTACCGAGTCAAATCGCCAAGCTTACCGCGACATGTTATTAACCACGCCCGATTTAGGCGAGCACGTAGCAGGCGCTATTTTATACGATGAAACCATCAGACAAAAAGGCATAAATGGTGTGGCATTTGTAGACATCATGAACGAGGCAGGAGTCATTCCAGGTATAAAAGTAGACATGGGCGCACACCCGATGGCTGGTTTTGAGGGCGAATTAGTAACCGAAGGATTAGATGGTTTGCGAGCACGTCTAAAAGAATATGCAGAAATAGGCGCACGCTTTGCAAAATGGCGCGCGGTTATAACCATTGACGAAGAAAACGGCATGCCAGCACAAGCCAACATTGATGCCAACTGCCATGCACTGGCAAGATACGCTGCTTTGTGTCAAGAAGCGGGCATTGTTCCTATCGTAGAACCTGAAGTATTGATGACCGGAAGCCATGACATAGATACCACTTATGATGTGAATGAACTGGTGTTAAAAACATTGTTCACCCATCTTTTTGAACACGATGTCTTGCTAGAAGGAACAATCTTAAAACCATCCATGGTTATAGCAGGCGATAAATGTCCAGAACAAAATGGTATTGAAGAAGTAGCAGAAGCCACGGTTAATTGTTTATTAAACGCAGTGCCCGCAAGCATAGCAGGCATCGTTTTCTTATCAGGCGGACAAAGTGAAATAAAAGCCACCGAACATTTAAATGAAATGAACAAACTGGGTCCATTACCATGGCCATTAAGCTTTTCATACGGTCGAGCACTACAAAATTCCGCACTAAAAGTTTGGGGATCAAACCCTGAGTCCAATGTGTCAGCAGGTCAACAAGAACTTGCTCATCGCGCAAGAATGAATGGCATGGCCGCCATGGGTGATTACAACTCAAATATGGAATCTTCCTAAATCTAACGCAAAGAAAACAGGGCGCGCGAGAATTGCTTCTCGCGCCAATAAGGCGGAATCGCCAAGGCAAAAACACTATGACAAACAATGATATTTTACGCAGACTGCGCTATATTCTAGACATCAAAGACACCAAAATCATCAAAATTTTAGCATTGGTTGATTATCAAGTACCCCTGCCTCGCGTGGTTTCTTGGTTGAAGAAAGAAGAGGACGAAGACTTTACTGAGTGTACAGACAAAGACTTGTTGGCCTTTTTAGATGGTTTAATTATTGAAAAAAGAGGCAAAAGAAAAGACAAAGATGGCGCACCAAAAGCCCCGCCACAACCAGCACAAAGAATCAGCAACAACCTGATTTTCCTAAAGCTAAAAATAGCCTTCAATCTAAAATCAGACGATGTTTTGGACATGATGGAACTGGCAGAATACAACATCAGCAGCTCAGAACTCAGCGCTTTTTTCCGCAAGAAAACGCACCGACACTACCGTGTTTGCAAAGACCAAATTCTGCGCAAATTCATGAAAGGACTGCAATTGCAGCAAGCACCAAAAGGAACCTCAGATGTTTAAATATATAACAATCTTTACTCTCGCAACACTTTTGGCTTCATGTGCTACACACAAAACTTCAAATGGGTTTTTTAATCATTTAAGCCAGTATTGTGGTCAATCATTTGAGGGAAAAACAGTTTTTCCAGACGATCCTGGAAAAGACTTTGCAGGAAAAAAACTGGTCATGCACGTCGCTGAATGTTCAGATACAGAAATTCGAGTTCCGTTTAAAGTGGGAGATGACACTTCCAGAACTTGGATAATTAGCAGAACCAACAAGGGTTTATTGTTAAAACACGATCATAGGCACAGCGATGGTACACCCGATGAACTTACCATGTATGGCGGATATGCAGCCCCAAAAAGTTTGGCACTAGCAGTCAGCTTTGAAGCAGATGTTGCCACAGCAATTATGCTGCCCGAGGCGAAAACCAATGTTTGGACCATGAGTTTTGATAAAGAACAAAAACAATTCATCTACTTTCTAAAACGCCACAACAAACCAAGATACAAAGCAGTATTTGATCTGTCGCCTTAGGGAAACAAAAAACGCTCGCAATTATGGCAGATGAGCCTGTCGGTAAAGGCGAAATATCCTGAACGAAGCCTCCGTAGTGGCATCCCCTCGTGGGTGCCTGCGATGCAATTCAGAAGCATCCTGCTGATATTATAAATGGTGTTATTTAATACTGGTGATTATGGACGGTATGGTTTTTTCACATACCGTCCATAAAAATATGTCTAATGATGTATAGGCCTCTTTGTTAAAGTTGCCCAAAACTCCCCGCAATAAACCAATGCAATTATAAATATCAGCAATATCGTTTTTATCATTATCGCAGGCACCCACAAGGGGATGCCACTACAATAATCTCGTTTATGCTGTCTTTAATCGGTTTTCTAAACAAAATCGAGCAAACGATTGAGACAATAACCCCACATCTACATCGGGCGAAAGTGCCACTCTAACAATGTAATCCTTGTCTTCTTCCTTGGTCGTGCCTTGGGTTGAGGTGGCTGGTATTGTCCAGTAACTGCCTTTAAGTTGGCCATAACTGACACAGTTTTTACAGTCTTTCGGGTGTGCTTTGATCATAAATTCAATGAGTTCTATGTTCAATTGCCTTTGATTCTCACTGCGCTCCTTGTTAGTTTCTCTGCTAGTTTTTCCCATTGCTGGCAAATCCAAAGAAAAAACTGACGGCATAAAACCCTGTTGAGCCATATCATCTGAAACATAGTAGATTTTAGATTGTGGCAACAGTGCCTGTATAAAATTAACCAATTCACGGGTCTTTTTATAAGCTTGTTTTATTCGTTCAGGCATTGAGGGCATGTTTTTTGCCAAGGTTCTCAATTGGTCAGAATTGGCCAAGTTATCTGATAAGACCAAATGACTTGAAATCAACCCCAATAAATCCTTTGCAGCGTTATTGCCCGCACAATAACCAGCAATACAACGGCCGCCACTGGGAAACTTTGAACCACTGGCAAAGGAAATCGTTTTGACATCCCTTAGCTCGCTTTCTTGATGTAGCAACTTAACATTGGGGCAAAAAGTTTGATCGACCATAAAAAATGGCTCAACCGCGAGGTCATTGTGTTGGGTGAATCTTTTTCTACTTAGCACTTCTCCTAACTTGCTCATATCGGGCACTTCAACCCTCGGGTTTGTTGGGATTTCTGCCAAAACCAGAGCAACACCATCTGCTTTGGCAACAACATCAAGTGCAGCATCAAGACTGGAAACCAAATCTTGACCGCTATCGACAAGCATATCAATAATACTTACATTGGCAATCAAATCTGCGATTCGTCGGGACTGATCGTTGGTTCCACCATAACAATTGGGCGGCAATAGGATATTAATGGATTTATTGGGGTAGTCTGTTAAAGCGTTTTCAACCAAACCCATCATCATGGCATATTGAATTGAAAGGCCACTGGATGCAATCAAGGGCATCAGTTGGCTACCGGTATTTTTTTTAATACAATTCACAACGACTTGCTTATCTTGCTTATGATTGTGCATAGGCAGGCTGGTCTTGTTGTTAACAATTTCGTTTAAAGCATTTAGACAGTTAGGTGGAGTCATGGCAATGGTTTCGCGCCTTCTCACATGTTGAACATCGCTGATTGTTTTGTTAATGTCTGTATTATGAACAAGCACTACACAACCAAAGACGTCGTGAATATTAACGGTGATATCAACATTTGAATTGGTTTTTATGGCTTGGCTAAGCGCACTTTGCGTGACAAAAATAACCGTGCCATCCCGTTTCGGGATTTCTGAAACATCTGATGTTTTTTGTAAAGTAAATTGATAACCATAAACTTGCTTCAGTCTTGATTCATCAATAAGTGGAGAGTTATCACCACTGTAATAAATAGTAGTTGCTTGATTGTTTAAAGTATTCTTGCGCAACAAAGATAAGATTGGCATTGTATGAGAAGCAAAAGCAATTACCTGATCGTCTGAAACTTGATTTATCTCTGCCACAACCCATTCCAACAAACTTGACAACTGATGACCCAATCGAATGTAGTCATAAGCCGTTGGCAATTGATCCAGTTTATCTGAAGAATAATCACCGTTTGATATGAGTTTTTTTAATTCAAACAAAAACTCTGACTTAGCTTTAGGTTCATTGTAGACATCCAAGCGATGCGTGGTTAGATCCACCCAACTTTTTGGGCATTTATTCAGCAAGTCTCTGACTGAATCAAAAAAAGGCACCATCGAATTCAATTTGTTCCCCTAAGCAATATTGTCATTTTAAAAATGTATTGTAACGGTTTTTTAGTGGGCTTTATACAATCGAATATCAAAAACAAATATCAGGTTAAAGCAAAATAAGGATTTGAGGGTTTGTATTGATGCTTCAGGCTCATTACTGGTTACTCTTTACTCTATATCTTTCAAGCATGCTTTAGCATAGTTTACCATTTTAAAAAAGCCAGCAAATCCCCCGAAATCATCTGCTTCCAGCCTTTGACCATTGACCTCATTCATATCTAATGAAAAAGAAAGCTTCTCAATATCAAGATTAAATACTTTTAGGTAGTTTTCTTTCTTAACTTGCCACTCGGGATCTAGAGGATTGTGAGCATATGCATTTCTCATTTGAAAAATAACACACCTGATTTTATCAATTGTATCATTACTATCAGCGTTCTTTGGCCCTAAGGTGTTTAGAGTTTCATCTAAAGTTATTACACATGCACCTAAGGCAATCACTTGCAGATTATGCGAATCAACTCTTAACTCATCAATGTCCAAGCCAGGTTCTTCTTGTAGAATAGGGCCCGTTCCAGTCCCGAGCCTATATCCCTTTTTAAATGGTTCAATATCCAATAAATTATCAATAAATGCAGCTTGAAGCCTTAATGAAAGAAATAAGGAGTGTAACGATTTATCAATTTTAATAAGTTCTAGTGTGGTATTTGTATCACCCATAGAAAAAGTTCTCCAATAGCAATTTAAGCCACTTCAACATCAAAGGTTTTGCCCTTTAATAACCATAAATCATAGTTGTTTTGGATATTCAGCCAGGCATTAGCAGATTTACCGGTAAAGGCTTGTAAACGTAGTGCAAATTCAGG
>CAZLZZ010000122.1:0-10681 GCA_964564165.1 uncultured Alcanivoracaceae bacterium
GAGTATTAGACTATGTTGGTTTGAAGATTTTATCGACTAAAATGATGTCAAGAAAATCTTTTAAAACACGCTAAATAGTTACGAATAAGGTTAGATTGCACTGTGTTCAGATAACAGGATTTGCCGTTAGAAACCATCGCTTAAATCACACTCTTTCGTTAATGAAAGATGATAATATAACAAAATTTGGCATATTGCAATGGATTATTGTATGTCACCAGATGTTTTATAGTGACAAACATAAAGTTGAAAATTTGCAGATTAAATTACCTCCTATGCCAAAACTAGAAGAATTCAAATAAACAATCCAACTACTCCTGATTAGAACAAATTTCTAGAGTACATTCTTTCTTATTTAACATTAACCTATACAAAGCAGGAACCACCAAAAGAGACATAAATGTTGACACCAACAACCCTGATATTATGGTCCAGGCAAGTGGTGGCCACATGGTGCTGGAGGTGATTACTAGTGGGAATAAACCCGCTATGGTGGTTATGGTGGTTAATAAAATGGGGCGTGCCCGCCTTTTTACTGCTTGCACAATAGCGTGGTTGAACTCCATATCTTTGTTGAGGTTCTTTTGAATCAAATCCAATAACATAATCGCATTGTTGACCACAATACCAATTAGTGCCAGCACTCCCAAGATTGCGGTGAAGCCGAAGGTGGTGTTGGTTAATAGCAAACCAATGGGTACCCCAGCAAATGCCAGTGGAATGGTGATTAAGATAATAGTTACTTTCAGAAATGAATTAAATTCAATGAGTAAAAATACCAGCAACAAAATCATACCAATGGGCAATCCTGCTCCGAGTGATTTGTTGGCTTGTTCAGACTCTTGAGAGGTTCCTGCTATTTTTATTGTCACCTCTTTTGCTAGTTGCAGGTTGTTTAATTGTGGTTGTAGCTTTTCTAGGACCTGTGTATAAGTGGTATCTGTCTGTATTTCAGAATATACCGATGCCATTTTTTGCAAATCGACGTGATAAATAGCAGCTGGTAGCCATTTTAACTGTATGTCAACCAATTCACTTAATGGGATACTTTGACCTTGTAATTGTAGTTCAATATTTTCCAGTTGTTCTAGTGGAAAATTTATGCCTCTTGCGTCCCTTATTACTATATTAATAGGGTCTTTTGCTCGGCGATACTGACCAACTATCAAACCGCCTGTTGCTAGACCTATAGATTGTGCTACTTGTTTCCTGCTTATCTGGTAACGGTTTAACATTTCATCTTTAAATTTGAATTCATAACTTGGCAAACCTATGCCCAGATTGTTGCGTACATCTCTGCTGCCTTCTGTTTGTTCTATAATCTGCTGTATTTTATGTACGGTCTGGCTTAACACGGTTCTGTCTTTGGCAAAAACTCTTATCTCAATGGGTGCAGTAACCGGTGGTCCTTGCCCCAGTTTATTGGCTATAATTGCTACATTTGGATATTTTGGTTTCACTTCATTGTCTATCCATTGAATGAAGCTTGCAGCATTGAGTACCGAGTCTAACTCAATAATGATGCGTGATATGTTTGGTGAGCGGGGGCTTTCTATCAGGTTATAGTAAAAATTTGGTCCAGAATTGCCACTAAAAACATAGGCGTGTCGTACATATTTTTGTTGTAACATATCTAATGATAGCTCTCTTGCCATAGCACTGTTGTGAGCAATATGTGTGCCTTCTGCGAATGTAATGTCTACTACAATTTGATTTCTATCGGTGCTTGGGAAAAAATCTTTTTTCACAAAATTAAATAAAAACAAGGATGTCACAATAAAAACCAAGGCAATTAATAATACGGTTTTTGGACTGCCCGTGGCTAGCTTGCCAAATTTTTCACCCATTTGCATGATTCTTGATGGTTTTGAGTGCCCAGATGGTTGTAAAACCAAATGACTAAATGCGGGTGTAACAAAAATAGAATAAATATAACTTATGGTGATTGATAACATAATCACTATGGGAATGGCACCAGTAAAGTCGCCAGTATTGCCCTTTGCCATCAACATAGGAATAAAGGCTGCCAATGTAGTGCCCGTGGCTGAAAACAAAGAAAAGGATAGTTGCTTGACTGCCAAAATTGATGCTTGCGCCTTGCGCATGCCCTTATCTATGTGGTACTGAATGTTTTCTACCATCACTATGGCATTATCTACTAGCATCCCCAAAGCTATAACCATGCCAGAAATAGCCATCTGATGTAACACGTTGCCTGAAAAGTTATATACAGCCAGTGCGGTAAATGTAACTAGAGGAATAATGCTGGCAACCACCAGGCCAGGACGTAACCCTAAAAAAAGAGTCAAAACAATACTAACCAGTAACATTCCCAACAACAAAGAATTGCCGAGTTCGGAAATGCGACTTGACACTCTGTCGGGTTGAAAAAAAATGGGCTTTATCTCTACATCTGGATAGTCTTTGGCTATCTCTAGCATTAGTTGTTTAATTTTTTCACCAAATTTAACTACATTTAACTGATTAACGGGTACAAACATGCCTATTGCAATCGCGCGTTGACCATCTAGCCAAAATACCGAATTGGCATCTGCTGTTACACCGTAAGTTACATTGGCCATTGTTGCAAGGGGCAAACTAGAGCCATCTGGCAGCGTTATTAAAGTATTCTTGATTTCAGCAATAGACTGAAATTCAGTTTGTGCATTTAACATAAACTGGCGAGTATCAGATCTAAGTGGATGCAATGCTATTAGCTGAGTTTTGTCTGTGATTTGGGCGGCAATATACTGTGGATTTAGACCCAGTTGTTTTAAAAGTCCAGTATCCGGTTCAATGGCAATTTCTTCCTCTACTTGGGCATAAAGCTTAACTTTCGATAGCTCTGGTACGGCTAATAATTTTTCCTTAATATCTTCAGCTATCTGACGCATATGCATAATATCATTGCTGCCTGAAATGGCATAAACCACCAGCGGTGTATCAATGATTCGATCGTCCAGAACTGGCTGCAATACCCCTTGCGGAAATTTTATTTTTGCCCGCTCTATCGCATCTCTTATGTTTTTCCAGCCTGTGTCTGTGTCATAGACATGTTCTTTCATTTCTACAATGATTTGAGCAAATCCTGCTCTGGCTGTGCCCATAATTTCTTTGACTTCCTCAACTTGTGCAATTTCTTGCTCCAATGGTTTGAGTACTAGATTCTCAACATCCTCGACATTAGCACCAGGATATTGAGTAAGCACAAAACCATTTCTATAAGGAAAGAAAGGGTCTTCTTGACGGTGCATATTAAACCAGGCAGAAATACCTGCCAATGCCAATAATACTGCCGTAGTTAGAATTAACCGTTTTTGACGCACCAGTAACTGGATTAAATTCATGGCAGTGCCTGTAACTTGGTCTGTAACTTAGTCCTCAATCTAGTCCCTGCTGAAATGCGACTCTGGCCTTTGATTACCACCGGGTTCTGAATATCGTTTTCACTCCAAAAGGTAATCTGTCCGTTTTCAATAAACAGGGGTTGTATGTGATGTTTAAGAGCCTTTTCATTGTTCACAGTAAACACATAGGGCTTGTTGATGCCGTCATCAACAATAGCTTCCAAGGGCAGCTGGTAAACCGCCTGATATGTCTGTGGCAACAGCAATATCACTTGCTGACCGATGGCGTTATCGATGCTATTTGTCAGTCTTAATATAGTTTTCATTAAACCTGACCTTGCATCTGCCATTTGCGCCAGCTCTACTACCTCAAATTCAATGGTTTTGCTGTTGTATTTGCCTGCAATATTGTCTCCCAAATCAATACTCTGCCAAAGTTCTTGAGTAATATTGACCTCAACTTCGAGCCTGTCCTGCTGATGTAGGCTAATGACTACTTGCCCAGCTTGAATAAACTCTCCGGTTTGTCTGTCAATGGTCGCTATTGTACTGGCAAAAGGTGCTTTGATAGTGGCTTCAGATTGATTTGCCAGAGCTAGGTTGACTTGTGCTGTTGCAGATTTCTCCTGAGCAATTAAATCCTTTAAATTGGTTTCTTGCAGTTCAAATGCGGTTTTACTGGCTGAATTGTTTTTGCGTAATTTCGCCAGTCTGGCAACATCTCTTTGTGCCTGTGCAATTTGAGCCCTAACCGATTCAAGTTTGGCTATATTGGTATTTAAGGCAGGGTCAATACTGGGGTTATATAAACTCATTAATATTTGATTTTGCTCTACCTTCTGGCCAATTTTTACCAAATTCTGATTAATTGTACCCGATAACTGAAAGGACAAATCCGCTCTTTTTTCGGCTAAAAAAACCGCAGGTATTTCATGGAACCTAGTTATATCGTTGCGCTTAATTGATGTGGTTTCAACGGCAGTCACTAAGCCGACTAAGCCGTTTTCCTCCTTGTTTTCAGAGTCTTTACAGCCTATTATTGACAAAACTGTAGAAAGCAACAATAGTTTTGATAGTCTTAATACTTTCATGCTTTAACTCCATTGAGGATAAAACCGATAAAATCATCTACAAAAGTTGAGTTTTTACCGTAAAGATTATCTGACCACTGGCTAAAGTGTGGCTTAGCACTCATATAGGCATTGATAGTTGAAATAAATGTCACAATTAAATTTACCGGCTCAAAATCTTTTCTGAAAACACCCGCATCTTGAGCTTGCCTTATCAGTTCTGTCCCTCGTTGAATCAACGGTTTATCAAATTCTCCGCAACTAGAGTCATTCTCTAAATCGCTCCAGGAATGCAGTCTTAAACAATCTGGATTGTTTTTTAAAAATTCAAAATATTTGTAAATAGATTGGGAAATCAACTCCTCTGGAGTCTGTGCATGATCAAATAAACTTTGTTGTTGATAGGCATAACCAGAAAAAGCAACCTCTTTAACCTCTTGCCACAATTCGTATTTGTTGCCAAAATGGTGAAAAATCAAACTTTTGGCAACTTTTGCCTGTTGAGCAATCTGAGTAATAGAGACATTGCTGAATCCGTCTTTTGCAAAAAGCTGAAAAGCCACCTGTAGTATTTTTTCTTTATTTGATAACATCAATTACACCTGTAATACGTAGAAATATATGGAGACAAAGTGACAAGCACTGCCAAGTAATACAAAAATATGGAATATTGCATGATTAAATTTTATTTTTTCAATGGCATATAAGGCTGCCCCCAAAGTATAGGCAAGACCACCTGCTATCAACCAGAACAAACCATCTGCTGACAAAGCCTGTATTAAAGGGTTGATTGCAAACACAATCAACCAGCCCATAACCACATACGCTAAAGTCGAAACCAGGTTAAATCTGCCAGTAAAAAATAATTTAATTACAACTCCGCATACTGCCAGTCCCCAGGAAACTCCAAAAAGCACCCAACCAATCGTGCCTTGTAAGGTCACCAAGGTAAATGGTGTGTAGGTACCAGCAATCAACAAATAAATCGCCGCATGGTCAAATATTTTTAGGTTTTTTCTAATTGCTGGTTTGCTGGATAAATGATAAAAAGTGGAGGCAGCATACAATAAAACCATGCTTATTCCATAAATACTAAAGCTAACTATGTGCCAGATATTGCCATAATTTACTGCTTTAACAAGTAAAAAAACCAATGCAAATGGAGACAATATCAAGCCGATAGCATGTGATGCTACGTTGATTTTTTCCTCTAGTGGTGAATAATATTTGACTGCACTATCAGCAGATAAAGCTTTGGGCATGGTTCTTGCTGGATAAGAAGAGCCTGTATTATACACTGACTGACCGCTCGGTCAATATATTTCGGTATTGTAATTATTGGTTGTTAAACAACGCTTTACCGAGAAAGGAAATCGTAGCGAGGGAGAACGCGGGTGTAAGAAGGATGGTTTTATGTGTTTATGCAATATTATTTGGAGCTGACATAAAGGCAGGATTAATGTTATCTATACTGGTTATCGGGTAAAAAATAACTGTATGTTCGTTTTTACTAATGTTGCCTTGTGAATATATCTCTTATGTCATCGTTTTGTTTTGAAAACATAATATAAGTTACGGAGATAAATAACCATTCCAAAGCTTTGCCCCAAGATAAAAACGGGGTCTTGCTGATAAATGGCATAAGACAGCAATGTAATACTACCAAACATACTAAAATACCAAAAAGTAATGGGCATGACGCTTCGTTTTTCCTTTTCTGAGGCTATCCATTGCAAGATAAAACGCATGGAAAATAGGATTTGCCCAATAAAGCCAATGGCTTGCCAAAGGGTGTCTTTTAGTGTGTTATTGCTGCGCAATTCTTTGATTTGGTCGGGGCTTACATAGCCCGATGAAAGTAAATAAAGCATTAAGGCTGAAAAATAGATCACAATAACTGCGATCAGTTTTTGCATGAATTTCGGGTGAATAAAATATAAGTTACGAAGATATATGAACACCCCGAAAGTCTGACCCAGCACAAAAACCGGATCGCGACGATAGAGCGCATAAGACAATAAAGTCAGACTTCCTGCAATTGAAAAATACCAAAAAGCGGTTGGAATAACACTTTTTTTATTTTTTTCTGTTGCCATCCATTGAATGACAAAACGAGTAGAAAATAAAGCTTGGCCAAAGAAACCAATGATCAACCAATAATTATTAGCCATTTTCCTCTTGAGTCTGCTCAGTAACCTTAGGAAGTTTGCCCCGGCGTAGCAACCATGCAACCCCAAACAAGTCAGAAATACCAACCAATGCACGGTCCCAAAAGCCATATTTGCTTACGCCCATTTTGCGCGCACGGTGAGAAACTTCGATGCTCTCAACTTTACCGCCGGCTCGTTGATATAACGCTGGTAAATATCTGTGCATGTGGTTAAAGGCAGGCAAATCGACAAAAACATCGTGGCTAAAGACTTTTAATCCACAACCAGCATCAGGAGTTTTGTCCTTTAACATCCATGAGCGAATGGCGTTGGCATATTTTGATGATTGTAGCTTTAGCCAAGAATCGTTGCGTTTTTTTCGCCAGCCAGCAATCAGCCAAATATTGTCTTCTGGTTTTGCATTAATGGCTTTGTTATAGAGGTTGAGAATATCCGCTGGCACATTTTGCCCATCGCCGTCCAGTGTGGCTATCCAGGGAGCTGTTGCATTTTTTACTCCTGTTCTAACAGCATAAGACTGACCACAACTTTGTTCATGCCTAAAGATTCTTAACTGGGGGCAAGATTGTTGTTTTTCTATCAGGACCTCTAATGTATCGTCGGAGCTGCCATCATTGACATAGATGATTTCATAAGATACAAGACCTTTTAATGCTTCAACAATTTCATCAATCAATGGGGTAATATTGTCTCTTTCATTATAAACTGGAACAATCACAGATAAATCTAGATTTTTTTTCATACAAGCATTCGTGAAAATTGATGATGTATAATAACAAAAGCTCTTGTGGAAAACGAGAAAAACCCCAATCAGAATTGAGGTTTTAAAGTAAAGGTGTGCCTATTAATCGTTTTTATTAATCGAGCTTGATTTTAAAACGGCAAATCTATTTTACTAAACCCTTCTGGTATTGCAAATAAACTGGGGTCCAGATCTTCATGACTTACTTTGCTCAAAGTTCCTGTATCTTTCTTGGATTGCTTGTAATAAACAGGGACATAATCACCCAAACTAGAAAAATCCATAGAACTGTCTTGGCCATATTTCTGCGCCAGTTTAGAGATGGTTTGTTGGAAAGATGTGATGACTGAAAACTCATTGCTTTTCATGCCAAGATTCGAGTATTTTGTAACACAAAATTCAGTTTTTTTACGTTTAATTTTTTTGACAACAATTTCACAGTCAAACCCGTTGTAGGAAGCAGATTTTCCTGTAAAGTTGTATTCGGGTTTTGGCAACTCTTTGGGCATCTGTGCTTTCATGGCTCCTTCTAACATACCACGCATCATTGCACGTTGTGATTCGGGCATTTGTGCCAGTTGTTTCTCTAACATGGCATCCATCATTGCTCCAATATCACCCAGTTTCTCGATAGTCTCTTTGTCCATGACAAAGTACTGTTTTTTTTCGGTCATGAAAGTGGTAAAAGTATTGTTGTTGGCATCATAAACCATATAAGTACTGTCATCACCAACAGATGTTGCGCGCATCATGTTATTGGCAAACTGCATTTTCATGACCACGTTGTCCTTCTTGTTGGTGAAAGTTAAGGTGGTATCTGCAATGGCTGAAGTTGTTAAGCTAGCCAGTAAAATGGTTAATAAGAATGTTAGTAAAATTTTCATCAATGATTTCTCCAAGTAAAGCGGTTATTCGATTTTGTGTGTTAACATGGTTTTTATGTTAACATAATTTGTGTACTATTGATAGATACGATAAAGCATTGAAAAAAGTGTCAAAAAAATCAAAAAAAACTATTAGAAGGCAATCCAATCAAAAACCCAAAAGCAAAAAAGCCGTTTTCACACGATTTTTATTGTGGTTTATTCCGGGTTTAAGCCTAGGCTTGTTTGTGCCTTGGTATTTTTATCTGCAATTTTTGGTGGACAATTTATTTGTGGAGTATCATTGGTCTATTCCATCATCTATTTATGCCCGAGAATTGAGTTTTTATGATGGGAAGCACATTTCACAATCGGAAATCAACCACGAATTAAAACAGCTGGGTTATAGAAAAGTGGTCGATCCAAAGCAAATAGGAGAATATGCGTTATACAAAAATCACTATGAAATATTCACCAAAGGCTTTCGATTTCTGGATAAAGTAGAGAGACCAACACGCATCGGATTTGATGTAAAAAATAACAGCATTGTATCCATGAACAAACCTATAGCAAGATTGGAGCCCATGTTGATTGGGCACTTTTATTCCAGTCAGTTTGAAAACCGTCAACCCATTGCGCTCAACCAAATCCCCAATACGATGGTTAAAGGACTACAGGCAATCGAAGACAGAAGTTTCAAACACCACGGTGGTGTTGATGTGCTGGGTATTTTACGGGCATTGATTAAAAATATATTCGCCGGTAAAGTAGTGCAGGGTGGGTCAACCATTACCCAGCAATTGGTGAAGAATCGGTTACATTATCGGACAAAAAGTTGGATTCGCAAGGCCAATGAAGCTGTTGCTGCCTTGATGTTGGAGCAAAAATTGGACAAGGGACAAATCTTAGAAACTTATTTCAATGAAATATATTGGGGGCAAAAAGGCAGTATTGCCATTCATGGGGTTAAGCAAGCCGCTCAGTTTTATTTTTCAAAACAACCCGGGCAGTTAAGCATAGCAGAACAAGCCTTGCTCATTGGGATAGTCAAAGGGCCTTCTTGGTACCATCCGATCAAGCAAAAGCAAAGGGCATTGAAACGTCGAAATATTGTATTGAATGCATGGTATGAAACCTCAGTGATTAGCCAAAGACAATGGCAATTGGCAAAAAACACGCCAATAAATGTACAATTAAATACTGAATTTGCCAACCAACAATACCAAGATTTTATTGATTTAGTCAAGCAACAATTATCGCTGTCTTTTACCCATAATAACTTAAACCAAGAAGGCTTGAGAATATTTACCACGCTAAATCCTTTTGTACAAAACCAATTGGTAAATACCTTATCTTCACAGACCGATAAGTTGGCAGTTGGTATACAATCTGCAGCGGTGGTGAGTCATGCCAAGACAGGTGAAATATTGGCAATCAAAGGAGCCAAAACCAAAACCAGTTTTTATAACCGTGCTTTATTGTCCAAAAGGCAGATTGGTTCATTGATAAAACCCTTTGTGTATTTGGCTGCTTTAGAAAAGCTAGATCATTTCAGTATGGAATCTAGGGTTGATGACAGCCCATTGAAAATTAAAACCAAACGCGGAGCCTATTGGCAACCGAAAAATTACGACCACAAATCAATGGGTTTAATTTCAGCCAATACAGCATTGGTCAAATCCAGAAATCAGGCAACGGTTGAATTGGGTTTAGAAATAGGCGTGGGTCAATTTGTGAATTTTCTTGAAAAACTAGGATTAAATGTAAATCGCAGTAAACACCCATCGGTGTTTCTGGGTGCAACTGAATTGACACCATTAGAAGTAACCCATTTATTTGTTATTCTCTCATCAAATGCACAGCAAAAACAATTGTTAGCGATTAAATATGTGACGGACAACAACAACCGTTTATTGGGGAAAATAAAAAAGTCCAATGATTTAACCATTGCTCGAAATTCAATCGAATCAATCAATACCACATTGCATCAAGTAACCACAGATGGCACAGCAGCCAAGCTGTCTTATCATTATGGTTTTAAAAACCTATATGGCAAAACTGGCACCACCAACCAAGGAAAGAACAGTTGGTATGTAGGGTACGATAACCACTATCTGGCAACTTTCTGGGTGGGCAAAGACAACAATACTGCCACACAATTAACTGGAAGTTCCAGTGCGTTGGTGTTGTGGGCCGACTGGTATCAAAGAATTAAAAAAAATTAGAGTGCTTTGACAAAAATTGTCAACCAGCGGCTTTGTTAATTGAGATAACTGCTGTTACAGATGTAAATATGGATAAAATGTGGACAAGATGTGTGAAAGCAGTTCACATATTCTCCAGTTTGTAGGTAAATACAATTTCAGTCACGTATATCAATGACTTTTAACAGTTGTTAATAACCATTGAAAAGTGACCATTTTATAAATGCTGTAAATAAATTAGATTTTGATCTCTCTCTTGTCTGATTTTGTTTACAGTTTTTTTT
>CAZLZZ010000123.1:0-10657 GCA_964564165.1 uncultured Alcanivoracaceae bacterium
AGACCGAGATTTGGCACGCATGGTGCGAGATGCGATTAAACAATTGCGCAATCTTGATAGCATCCCGCCAAAAAATCGTGGCAAATGTGCAGCCAAGATTCGTTCAGGCACTGCACGCATTGATGCACATTTAAAAGAATCCTACAAAGTCGCTGAACGCCGCAAAGAAAAACTCATCGAACATGCCCAACAATTGGTTGAACACGAAGATTTAGATGAAGCCATTGAACAAGCCAAAGGTTTACAACAAGAATGGAAGAACGCAGGAATCGTACACCAATCTTCAGAAAGAAAGCTTTGGAAGAAATTTCGCAAAGCCAATGATGCTGTATTTAACCGCATTAAACAGCAACGTGATCAAGTCAATCAAGACAACAAAGTATTGATGGATCAAGCCAGTGTATTGATTACCGAATGTGAAAAAAACATGGGTTCAGAAAAAGAAGCACACGCTATTCACAGTCTTATTGAGAAATTTAAAGACGATTGGAACGGGCTTAATATTGACAACAAAGGACTGCAAAACAAAGCCAACAAGCTGATTGACAAGGCTCAACACAAAGTGGCGTCTTTGGCCAATTCTGAAACCATTGATATGTTGAAGAATGTTCAAAAATTTGCCAACATCTGTCAGAACTTAGAACTGGAAAAATCAGACAAAGATAAAGCCCAAGAAAAATGGGATAAGTTAAAAACTATTTCTGATAAAAAACTGGCTAAACTTTTAGACAAAAGAATGGAAAACATTGATTCTAACAACCAACAATTTGTTGAGCAAGCCAATTTAGTCTTAGTTTCGGCTGAATACCTATGTGGAATTGCAACACCCGAAGAATACAAAGAACAACGCCTGGCTTATCAAGTCGATGAATTGTCCAAACGCATGAGTGGTGAGGAAATTATCCCCGAGGCCGAAAAAGCCCAACAGCTTTTAAGCAGTTGGTTTTCTTTGAGCGGAACTGACAAAGCATTCATAAAAAGTAATGACAAGCGGATTAAAAAATTAATAAAAGGTTTGTTTGAGTTGTTGGTATAGTACCCAAATCTCGATATAGAAAATACGATGCTAGTACAAGTTTTTGACGCACCTAGAAAACCCATAAAAATCCTCATCACCAATAAGGTGGCCACGGTTTTTATGGCTTTCCTGTGCACATCAATTATTTGCACTATCAAACGCATTCTATATCGGGATTTAGGTAGTGCCCAAATCTCGATAGTAAAAACACAATGACAGCACAAGCAGCTAATAAATGGGCAAACCGAATTTTAAAGTTGAAAGTTCTCCATTTTTAAAAAGCGGTTACAAATGACTTTAAGAAATTTCAGTCATTATAAAATTTAGGAGTGATGAAAAACCCAGAATCAAATAACAAATAACCCAGATTTAATGTCTGTAATATCTGGGTTATTTATAAAACGCTCTAATCGCTGAATTTTTGAAAAACCAAGGTCGCATTGGTTCCACCAAATCCAAAGCTATTGGACATAACCGTATTGAGTTCAATGTGTTCAATTTTTTCACTGATTATCGGAGTTGAAGGATCAATATTTTCATCCAAGTCATTTAAATTAGCAGAAGCTGCTAAAAAATTGTTTTCCATCATCAACATGGAATAAATGGCTTCGTGAACACCCGCTGCTCCCAATGAATGTCCTGACAATGACTTGGTCGATGTAATCATAGGCAAGTCGCCTTTAAAGACTTCTTTAACCCCTTTGATTTCGATTAAATCACCAACAGGTGTACTGGTTCCGTGCATGTTGAGGTAATCAATTTTACCATCCACAGTACTTAATGCCATATTCATACAACGTACAGCACCTTCACCAGAAGGGGCCACCATATTATAACCATCTGAGGTAGCGCCATAACCAACAATTTCACACAAGATATTGGCACCACGGGCTTGTGCATGTTGCAAACTTTCAACCACAACAACACCTGCACCACCTGCAATTACAAAGCCATCACGACTTTTATCATAAGGCCTTGATGCGGCCTGGGGTGTGTCATTGTATTTGCTCGACAATGCACCCATGGCATCAAACATCATACTCAATGTCCAATGCTCTTCTTCACCGCCACCGGCAAAGACCACATCTTGTTTGTCAAATTGGATTTGCTCCATGGCCAAGCCGATACAATGAGAACTGGTTGCACAGGCTGAACTTAAAGAGTAGTTCAGACCTTTAATTTTAAAAGGAGTTGCTAAGGTAGCGGAGATTCCGCTGCCCATGGTTTTGGTAACCACATAAGGGCCTACTTTTCTGATGCCCTTTTCTCTTAAAGTATCAACTCTGTCAACGATGCAGTCAGATGACGTTCCACCAGCACCAATAATCAGACCTGTTCTTTCGTTAGATACTTGTTCATCTGACAAACCAGATTGCTCGATGGCTTCCTTCATCGCGATATAGGCATAAGCCGATCCTGTGCCCATAAATCTTAAGTCTTTGCGACCAATATGTTCCTTAAAATTGATATCAATACTACCAGAAACTTGGCTTCTTAAGCCTTTTTTCTTATAACTTTCATTAAATGTGATGCCCGATTGTCCATTTTGCAATGAAGACAACACGTCATCTTTGTTGTTGCCCAAACAAGAAACAATACCATAACCTGTTATTACTACTCTTTTCATCATAACCTCTTAAAAATTGTCCGTTGATTCAAATAGACCGACTCTCAATTTAGTTGCTGAATAAATTTGTTTACCATCAACGCTAACAGTGCCATCAGCAATAATATACTTTAAGCGCGCAGCAATCATGCGCTTAATGTGCAAGTGAAAAGTGACTTTCTTGGCATCGGGCAATACCTGACCTCTGAATTTAACATCTCCAACTCCCAGAGCTCTGCCTTTTCCTGTATAGCCATTCCATATCATGTGAAAGCCAGCCAATTGCCACAGCGCATCCAAACCCAAACAACCAGGCATTACTGGGTCACCTTTAAAATGACAAGCAAAGAACCACAAATCAGGATGAATGTCTAATTCAGCAACAATCTCACCTTTACCAAATTCACCACCGTCGTCATTGATTCTGACTATTCTATCTACCATTAACATATTATCGGAAGGTAGCTTGGCATTCTCACGACCAAATAACTCCCCTCGACTACATTGAATAATTTCTTCTCGATTAAAACTGTTTTGTTTAGCCATTATTTAATTTTTTACATTTATTAAAAACAGGCATACTAGGTAGAATATAGATGGAAGTCAAGAAACTCCAAACAAATACCAAAATAAGTTATACATGTGTACGCTAAGGAAATACAATAAACTATATTATACTTAACTAACTCAACACAAGTAGTTGATACTAAATGATTTAATTAAACAAGCACTTAAATACATCCATACGCCTGCGTATCTAAAGGCATAAAAAAACCGCAACAATAGTACGTTGCGGTTTTAAGCTGATCAATCGATATTATTTACCAAATTTTAACTTGCTTTTCTGGTGGCAAATACATCTTATCACCTTCCTTTACATTAAAAAGTTTCAAGAAGGGTGGGAAATTTCTTAAAGGACCGTTACCTCTGAATTCAACAGGAGAATGCGGTCTAGTGGCTATCTGTTGTAATAAAGCCTCGTCGCGACTTTTTCCACGCCAGATTTGTGCCCAGCCGTGGAAGAAACGCTCATCTGATGTCAAGCCGTCAATAGTGACATTTTCAGGCATGGCCTTTTTATAAGCTTTGTATGCGATGGTTAAACCGCTTAAGTCACCAATATTTTCCCCTTGGGTCAATTCACCATTAACATGGGCTGTTCCATCCAATACAGTAAAATTGCTGTATTGTTCTATCAGCATAGCCGTTTTCGCATTAAATTTATTCCTGTCTTCTTGTGTCCACCAACTGTTTAAATTGCCATCGCCATCGAATTTAGATCCTTGGTCATCAAAACCATGCCCCATTTCATGCCCAATCACTGCTCCAATGCCACCATAGTTTACGGCATCATCGGCTTTTAAATTAAAAAATGGCGGTTGTAAAATTCCAGCCGGGAAAACGATTTCATTCTTAGCAGGACTATAATAAGCGTTGACCGTTTGTGGACTCATGCTCCACTCAGTTCTGTCTATGGGTTGACCTAATTTACTCCTATTTCTTTGTAAACCCCACTCTTTAACTGCTTTCATATTATCCAACAATGAATCTTTGCTGATGTGTAAAGAACTGTAATCTTTCCATTGAGATGGATAACCGATTTTAGGATTAAATTTGTGCAATTTTTCTAAAGCTTTAACTTTGGTTTCTTCACTCATCCAGTCTAAATCTTTGATGCTTTGACCATAGGCAGATCTTAAATTTTCAATCATATTATCCATTCGTGCTTTTGCAGAGGGTGGAAAAAATGATTTGACATAAATCTTACCCACCAATTCACCAACACTGCCATTGACCGTTGCTATTGCGCGCTTCCAACGAGGTTTTTGCTCGGTCGTTCCTCTTAAAACCGTGCCATAGAACTTAAAGTTCTCATCATCGAACTCTTTTGATAAATAACCAGCAGAACTATTGATTAACTTCCAAGTATAATAAATTTTCCAATCATCAACCGATGTTGAGGTTACAATGCTGTTTAATTTTTCAAAGTAATCGGGCTGACTAACGACAATTTTATCAATCTTAGGCAAAGTAGTTTCTTGCATCCATTGGTCAATATTTAAATCAGGCATTAATGCTTTAAACTCGCCGTATGATTTTAAATTGTACCTTTTCTCAGGGTCTCTGTTTTGAATATTGGTCCAGTGTGCATCAGCAATTTTAGTCTCAATTTCCATGATGGTAGTTGCGGCTTGTTGGGGGTTATCCAAACCTGCCATAGTGAACATGTTTTCAATCAACACTAGATACTTGCTGCGGATGTTTTTGTATTTGTCCCCTTGATTAAAATAGTAATCTTTTTCAGGTAAGCCAATACCTGACTGCCCTACATAAGTAATGTGTTGGTTTGAATCTTTAAGGTCAATATAAACATATAGCCCCATGGGCGCATCGGTGTATCTATCTGCATAGGCCATATATGCCATTAGTTCATCATAACTATCAATATCATTGATCTTCTTCAATCCAGAATGTAGCACACCAATTCCTGCTTTTTCAATACTTTCTGTATCCATAAAGCTATTGTAAAGGTCGCTGATTTTTTGTTCGTCAGTGCCTTTCTCATAGGTATTTTTTGCCAAATCATCGATGATAGATTTGACGTCTTTTTCGCTTTTTTCACGCAAAGCATTAAAAGAACCAAAACTTGATTTGTCTGCTGGCATCACATATTCTTTTAACCATTTGCCATTCACATGACGGTAGAAATCATCTTGTGGCCTAACTGACTCATCAATATATTGTAAATCGATGCCTGAGGTGAGTTTAACTTCATTAGCAATTTCAGTTGTAACTTCGCTAGAAATTTTATTAACAACTTCATTAGCAACACTGTTTTGTGCTTCATTATTTGTACAGCTACCGATTGTCAATGCAGCTGCGATGAGTATAAGGGCTTTCTTCATAATTTATTCCTAAAAAAATTGGGGTGATTTTAACTACTAATCATAACTATTAACATGTGCCAATAGTCATGAATCAGTCATGAATCGGTCACGATTCTATCATAAACTCTTGCTATTTCTAATATTCCTTCTCTCCAGCCTCAATAAAAACATTTATTCTATTTTGCACAGGTGGCAATGAGCAGGTTGAGTAGTCATTAAATGCACACGGAGGGTTGTACGCCATATTAAAATCAATGCTCGTCATATTTCCTTCTTTTGGTTTAGGCACATATAAAAAACGCCCTGGCCCATAAGAAGTTCTGCCACTGGTTCTGTCAGCAAATAGAATAAAAAAATTATCGCCAGAATCTAAGGTGTCCAAATAGTAAGTACTCCCTTTGATCTTAAATTTTAATTTCCCCAATGATTGTTCTTTGTTTAACAACCCCAATACATTGATGATTTCTATTTCCTTAACTGGTTCATAGGCAATAAACTCTGCTTCAATTTTAAACTCTTCATTCAATGGAAAATAACTGATACCCTTGAATTCTTGTAAGGTTTTTGCCAATGAATCCTTGATTCTTAAAGCTGGTTTTCCTCGCTGGATAACAAAAAACCGAAAAGTATCTATGCTAAATATCGTCTGCTCTCCACTGGAGTCCATTTTTACTTCTATTGTTGTCTCAATGGGCAGTTCATTGGCTAGGATATTCACTTCTTTATTGGCGGTAAAAGTTATTTTATCTTTGAGCAACTGAAAATTGCCGATATGTTTGGGCCCACTAGGCAAAACAATGTCGTTTTCTGCTGCCGAACCTATGCTGTTGTTTCCATTGCGAAACCACTCCATGCCAATTAAACTTAACCAACCGTCTGGTTTTGTTAGATTACTAACCCTTTGTTGTTTCCAGTTTTCAATTTCGGTTTGCCAATCATTTGCCACACTGTTGAAACTAAACAGAAGCATTATTATTACAATTTTCATCATTAATTTCTCATTGTTTATTTTTTATCGTTAACGTAACTGCTCACCCACCATCGTCATTCCCGCGAAGGCGGGAATCTATTGCCTTTATAAAAAAACTAAAAGGCAAAACAGTCTTAAAAAGAAATAAATGTATACTTTTTAAGCACTGGATTCCCGCCTTCGCGGGAATGACGGGGTGAGTAGTTACAATATAAATATAAATAGAGGAAGAATAATGAAAAAGAGTTTTAAGTTACTAGTTATCCTAGTTGTCCTAGCTAGTGGGGCTTCAATAGCTGGTACACCAACAAACCCAATAATGTTCGTCACGCAATTTCCCACTGCTACGGATTTTGGAGCAATTGGCTCTACATTTGGCAACCACCAAACAGACCCTGATGAGTTAGGCAGAGGCGGGGATTTATATATTAGATATGTTGATGGTACTTTGCGTAACTTAACAAGAGAAGCTGGCTTTGGCATGATAGGATTGCAAACCACCGATGCAATAGCTGTGCGAGACCCCTCAATTCATTGGAATGGCAGCAAAGCATTGTTCAGTATGGTTATTGGAACGGCCACAGAAAATAATACTGGAGAAAGCTATTATTGGCAAATGTATGAAGCAACAGGTTTCGGACAAGGGCAAACTTTATCCATAACAAAAGTAATCAATCAACCAGTGGACTACAGTAATATTACTCCGATTTATGCATCAAATGATGATATTATTTTCACCTCGGATATGCCGCGTACAAAAAATCGATACAACTATCCACAATACGAAGAGTACGATTCTGCAAGGACGGTAACAGGTCTTTGGAAATTAGAAATTCAAACCGGTGAAGTAAACTTATTACAGCACTCTCCATCGGGATCATTTTCACCCTTGGTCGACTCAGTTGGACGGATAATTTTCACCCGTTGGGATCATTTGCAAAGAGACCAACAAGCTGAATCTAGCATGGCACAAGGTAGATTTAATTACAGCGGTGAATCTCCAGGTGCAATTATATTAAATACAGTTGCAGAGATTTTTCCTGAACCTCATGATATGGATCCAGCATTGAATGGAACCAATATGAATCAATTAACGATTAATCATTTTTTCCCTTGGCAATTGAATCAAGATGGTACAGGAGAAGAAACTTTAAACCACGTGGGACGTCAAGAGTTACACGATTATTTTACCGGCAGTGTTAATGATGATGCCAATATTGTTGAATTTATTCCTTACCCTGGCCGGCCCAATGTTAATACCATCAGAAATACATTTATGCTGGATGAAGACCCCAATCAGGTTGGTCGTTACCTTGCCATTGATGCGCCCGAATTTGGCACTTACAATGCTGGACAAATTATTGCTTTTGACTTGCCTGTTGGAGCGCGCCCAGATTTGGTAGAAATTGATTATTTAACCCATCCATCAACAAGAAATCCAGGCAGTGATGTCAACCATTCTGGCTTTTATCGAGATGCCATCACTTTAAATAATGGCACAGTTGTGAGTTCTCATACCATAACAACCAGTGACAATAATTCTGTCTACCAACCATTCTTGATTAAAACGCTACAAACTAACTCTGGTTATTTGGTGCCAGACAGTAATTTAACCAGCTTAGGAAATGTCAGTATTTCCTATTGGGATTATAATGTTGGCGATGTTTCTTTCTCCGGTAGGTTGTGGGAGCTACAACCGGTTGAAGTAAAAAGTAGGGCAGTTCCTCCTATTACCTCAATGACAGTACAATCACCTGAGCAACTTGTCATGTATGAAGAAAGTGTCAACCCAGCTACATTTATCAATTATCTAAAATCTGAAAATTTAGCCGTAGTGGTTATGCGTGATGTTACCACACGTGACAGTACTGACAAACAGCAACCTTATAACCTCAAAGTGGCAAATTCTACACACCAAACCATAGGTTCTGCTGGTACGGTTTACGATATATCACACATGCAATTTGTTCAAGCTGACCAAATACGCGGGCAAGGTGGTACCAGTGATCCAAGCGATGGTCAAAGAGTATTGGCACAATATATGCATGACAGCAATGCCATGGCCCACAATATAGCTTTTGCAGGTGCACCAACTGGCAGTATGGAAATATATTCTGATGGTTCGGTTGCTGCATTTGTACCGACACAACGGGCTATGGCATGGCAATTAATTGCACCGGATACCACTCCAATTGTACGCGAACGTTATTGGATAACTTTTCAACCAGGGGAAATCCGTGCCTGTGGAGGGTGTCATGGGGTGAATAATGTTGATCAAGCAGGCAATCCAGATAATACACAAAAAGCAGATGCCTTTCGGGCCTTATTACAGCATTGGAAACAGAACCTTAATGTTTTCCTCTTTAGTGATGGTTTTGAGTGATGACCTTGAATAAAACACTGCTATTATTGTTAATTTGTTTGAGTTGTGTTGTACAGGCACAACTTAAATCTTTTCCTGAAGCGCAAGGTTTTGGTGCATTTGCCAGTGGTGGTAGAAATGGTGCTGTTTTAAAAGTTACCACATTGTCAGCATCGGGTGTAGGTTCATTGTTGTGGGCGGTGAATCAACCAGGTGCTAGAATTGTTGTATTTGATGTATCGGGAATTATCACAGCAGATATAGAAATTCCACATGGAGACATCACCATAGCAGGACAAACTGCACCTGGTGCTGGCATCACACTTGTTGGTCATTTGACAACGGAATTTGGTGTAGAGACCAGCAATATAATCATTCGTCATATCCGTATTAGACCACCCAATCCCAATGCCCAGTGGCCACCGAATCAACACGATGGGATTCAATTTTCAAGTGCCAATAATATTATCCTAGACCATATCGATGTTTCACATGGCGCTGACGAAAATATAGACATGTGGGATGGTGCTAGTCATATTACTATACAATGGTCAAATATTTCCTTTCCTATTTATGATGAAGCCAATGGTTGGACGCACAACAAGGGTATACTCAATCATCGGCCTTGTATTGATGACAACAGCTGTGATGGCAATTCAAGAACAGGGGGATTTATCTCTATTCACCACAATTTCTTTGCCCATGCCCGCAATCGCACACCCGCTTTGTCCATGGGCCCTGCTGATACTATTAACAATTTGATTTACAATGGAAGAGAAGGGTTTGTACACCACAATGTTGTGGCGGATGGACAGTTTAATATCATAGGCAATAAATATGTAGCAGGTCCTAGTATTTCAATGTCTCCCTTTTGGTTTGATCCTGAAAACAACAATCCGCCGATTTTGACCCAGTATTGGTTACAAGATAATTTGGTTGAAGACAGTGGTTATAATGGCGTGGTGAATAATCCATGGAATGACGCGGCTTTTCAAAATGAATATACTTTTTTCTGTTGTGATATTGTTGATTCGCAATTTAATCAAATAGGATCGTTTGATTTTACCGCACAAGGCAGTGTCGCTATCACAACCCACAATAGTTCAGAAATTGAAGGTTTGTTAATAGCACAAGTCGGTGCTTTTCCTCGAGATATAGTGGCCAGAAAGTCAATCACAGACTTGCAAACCAGAACAGGACAATGGGAAAATTATCGCCCAGCTGATTTAATGGATGGATTGGTAGCCACTGCACCACCAACCGATACAGATGGTGATGGCATGCCAGATACATGGGAATTACAAAATGGATTAAATCCCAATGTTGCCGATAACAATACTATTATGCCATCAGGGTATACGGCTATTGAAGATTATATCAATGGCTTGGCTACGCAATTGTTTGTTGATAACGGTATAATTTTTGAGAATGGTTTTGAGAATTAATAAAATCTAAGAAAGATCAAAAGATTTTCCGTAGATTTCGCAGATGACGCAGATTAAAAGACTAAGATCAAAAGACTTAATCGCACAGCGGTACAGAGACACGGCGAAAATAAAAAGCAAAACTCCCTGTAATACCTAAGATGGACTCCGACCATCATTTAGATAAAATGATGATTCCAAGGTGGTTTTGTCTTAAAGTTGTAATGGTTTTAACAAAAGGATAATAAGAAAAGTGGTTTGATTCCTTGCTTTTGATTGTTTTCTAAATGCACCACGAAAATAGCTCATAAATCAATATTTATCTTGCTTATTATGTAACTATTTAGCGTGTTTTAAAAAAAATTCTTGACATCATTTTAGTCGATAAA
>CAZLZZ010000124.1:0-10586 GCA_964564165.1 uncultured Alcanivoracaceae bacterium
GTTTTGAGCGCGAAACCTTGGCCAAACTAAACATGCCCAGAGAAGTTGTTATGCGACAGAAGCTTTTGCAGAGTCTCCTGACGGTTTTTATGATGCTGTTTTGGCAAAAAAATTAGTGGACCACCTATTTTCACCCAGAAACACGGTTGATCCTGCGCAAGCATTTGGAGATTTCCGCGGAAGAGATGCCAGAATTGATGCGTTAATGCGAGACAAAGGTTTTTCTGCTCCCAAAAAATAAAAAACCTTTGGCTAAAAATGTTATAGTGGTAGTTAACTTTTAAAGCTTAACTGCCATGAATATTTCAACTGACAGGTATTTTTATCACAAACTGCCGAGTTTTGATGACTTCATGGGAATTACAAAACATTGCGAGAACTGATTAGTTCACACTTAGCGGTTGTTTTGGGTGTTGTTCTTTATAAATACGATCAAGTCTTTAATGCTAAGTGGTTTTGAATAATAGAATCCTTGAAAATATTTGCAGCCTTGCTCTTTCAAAATCTCTAATTGATCAATGGTTTCTACACCTTCTGCCAACACTTTAACCTTTAAGCTTTCCCCTAAATTAATGATGGATTTAACAAAAGCTATATCTTGTTGGCTTGTCAACAAACCAGAAATAAAACTTTTATCAATTTTTATTTCATTGATGGGTAATTTACTTAAGTGCGACAAGGAAGAATAACCTGTTCCAAAGTCATCCAAAGATACCTCTATGCCTGCCAATTGTATTTTTTCAAGAGTTGAACGTACTTCGTCAAGCCTATCAATGGTCATGGTCTCGGTAATTTCCAGCATCAAAGTTGCATTTTCAAAATCAAATTGATTGATTTTGGCCAACAGCATATCGAAAAACCCACTATCAACCAGTTGTCGTACTGATAAATTGATAGACAGTTTCATTTTTGTATCGTTACCCTCAACAGCCCCACCGGAATGACTGCCACAGCAAATCGTATCAAATTCAGCCAGAGCAGTTTCTAAAACAAACCGCCCAATATCTAAAATAACACCTGTTGATTCGGCAATTGGAATGAACTCATCAGGTCGCACTTTGCCCAATAATTCACTGTTCCAACGCAATAACGCTTCGGCACCAATGATTTTACCTTTATCATCAATTTGAGGTTGATAAACAACGCTCATTTCAGCCCTTTCTAATGCGCGGTTTAGTTCTTTTCCGATCATTGATGTCCTTGAATTGTCCACGTCTAGTTTTCTTGAAAAAACCATTACTCCGCTCTTTATTCTTTTGGCTTCATACATGGAAATATCAGCCCTTCTCAGCAAGGAGTCAATTTCTAAAGCATCTGTTGGAGAGCTAGTCACGCCGATACTGGCCCGTATTGAAAACTCTAAATGGTTAACAAATATGGTCTTTTTTAATTGTTGCAAAAACTGATGGATTGTTTTCTCTATATCCGTAGTAAAAGATTCAGGTGCAATAATAATAAATTCATCACCGCCTTGCCTAATACACAAGCACCCCTTAAAGAACAGTTGGGTACGAAAAGCAACCTCTTGCAATATTTTATCTCCAATGGAATGTCCGTATAAATCATTGCTGTTTTTGAAATCGTCTAAGTCCATGAATATAACAGAATAGGCGCTGCCATTTTGTTTTTTCCATTGCTCAATATGCTTGTTTAAATAAATCAAGTTCGGTAAACGTGTTAAAGGGTCGTGTTGAGCCTGATACTCTAACTTTTTATTAGATTCTCGTTCCAGTTTACTCACATGCTTGAATAGAAAAAATAAAACAGCATTAAACCCTATGATTAAAAGCAATACCCAAGTCATGGGGGCAATTAATTTTATATATAAACCAGCACGTTCTTTTGTGGTAAAAGTATAAAAATAATATTTAGAGTTATAGCTAAATGCAGCAATTAATTTTTCTTTTGTCGGCCCCTGGTAGACAATATTAACGACTAATTTATCGCCTTGCACAAAGTCATCTAAAGTAAGACCTGTTTGATCTTTTAAAGTGTTAGAAAAATAGTTTAAATAGTCTTGACTAAGGGGTTTTTCATATAATTCTTGTGTAGCTAACTGGTTGTCTAGGAATGAACCAAAAAGAAAATAATAATCTGAGTTGATTTTGGATATACGCAATTGATCTGATATTTTTTTATGGCGCCACATGCTCTTTTTACCACTGATTCTTAGACCTGTTGTAAAAACGGCCACCGCTTCATTTTGTTTATTGCGTATGCGTAATTTTATTGGTAACAACCAATCATTGAATTCTTTAAAAAAATAAGTTCTTCCCATCACCAAAGCATCGCTTTTTAAAGCCTTTCTAAACGATTTTGATGTTTGTTCTTTTTCCAATAAATTAGGTAAGTTTTCGGTGTTCAAATTGGAAGATGAAAACAACACATCTCCTTGTGGGCTCACTACACTCGCGCCAACAAGTTCCGGGTTGTTTGCCAATAAATCATCAATGAATTTAATTGCTTGTTTGTTGTCTTTGTAAATCCCCAGTTCCAGTAATCGCTCATTGGCGACTTTAAACAACGCTTCATTTTTGGACAGCTGTGAATGCATAGAAGCAGAAACCAGTTTGTTCGCATACAACAACTCTGTTTTGGATACCTTAATAATCGATTTCCATAAAAAATAAGATTGAGCAATGAAAAAAAGTGCAGAAACCAGTAGGATATACAAATATAACCGCCAAAGAGCTTTTGTTACTCCTTTAGACATGTCGAACAACTCCTGCAATAGAAGTTGTTGGTTGACTTAGAAACAAAAAAACTATCATAAATAATACAATGGGTCAAAAACCGTGTTTAGTTCATCTATACTAACACCCTAAATACCTTTTTGCAACTCTCTTGATTTGATAAGATCTTTGTCAGCTAATTCCAACAACAATTTGAAGTGTTGTTTTGAGAATCGTACCCTAATCAGACTGTAAAGTCAGTACCAATCCCCTCTGATGTGGATAATCACGGTGTTCGCACAAATAAATACCTTGCCACGTCCCAAGTGCTAAATGGCCATTGCTGATTGGAATCGTTAATTCGCAACCAAACAACGAAGATTTAATGTGTGCAGGCATATCATCTGCCCCTTCGTCACAGTGTTTGTAAGGGAAGTTTCTAGGCACCAATTGTTCTTCAAAACTCTTAAAGTCCTCTCGTACCGAGGGGTCAGTATTTTCATTGATGGTTAAGCTGGCACTAGAATGTTTGAGAAACACATGCAACAAGCCAATTTCAATGGAATTAATATCAATCGCTGCTTGTATTTCATCGGTAATCAAGTAATAACCGCGGCCAGGAGTTTTAATTGTTAAATTAAATTGTTTCATTTTTATATTATGCACACAAGAGATATAGATTACAATAGTCTGATGGAAGGAGGAAATCATAAAAAACAAATATTAACACTCATTGGACTATCAATGAAAAGTGCTTGCTTACACAAGTCTGCTGACTCTTTCATTGATTTAGAGGTGCTTTACAAAAACAGTACAGTAGTCTTGTTCGGTGAGTTCTTGACCAATTCCACCAAGTTAGAATTGAATAAAAAAACAACCAACTGGATAAAGGTACAACCATGAAAATTGCACAATTAAGTCAAGAAATTGGTGTTAGTAAGTTCACCATTCGGTATTACGAAAAAATAGGTTTGCTAGATAAACCGCAAAAAGACCAAAGCGGGCATCGAAATTATGGCATTAAAGATGTTGAAATAGCAAATTGGATTACTTGTTTAAAAAAATCAGGAATGCCCTTAGAAAAAATAAAAGAATACACCCGTGCTTATAAAAATAATGAAAACAAAAAAGTGTCTGAATTGTTAGAAATACACTTGATAAAGCTAAAATCCCAACAAAAGGATCTAGAACATTATATCTCTGTTACTGTAAATAAATCAAAAAAGAGCTTGACTTAGAGTATGCTCTAACCAGTTAGAATGCCCTTTTATTAACTGGAGAAAGACAAATGATAATCGCGGTAAAAATACTAAATGCTTTTATTGATAACAATAGTGGCGGCAATCCTGCTGGAGTTGTATTAGGTGCAGACAAATTAAGCGTCAAACAAAAATTAAACATTGCGAAAAAAGTAGGTTTATCTGAAACAGCCTTTATTTCGGAATCAACCTTGGCTGATTTCAAGTTGGATTTTTTTACACCTACACGCCAAATCGCACATTGCGGTCACGCAACTATTGCTGTTTTTAGTTACTTAGCCCAACTTGGCAAAGTTAGCCAAGGTTGGTACACTAAAGAAACCATCGATGGCAACCGTAAAATTTTGATTGATGGTGATATGGCGTATATGCAGCAACTGGCGCCAAAATATACCGTCATAGAAAAACACCATCATGAGGTTCTTAACTCTATTGGAGTAACTGAACAAGAAGTTATAAATTGCCCTTTATTGGCAAACACGGGAAATTCATTTGTCATAATAGGTGTTAAAAACAAAACAATTCTCACTCAGTTACAACTTGATTTTGAAGCGATTTCGGCCATTTCAAAGCAACTTGACCTAATAGGGTATTATGTCTATACCAATGAAACTGTACACAAAGAAAACGATGTATCCACCAGGATGTTTTTTCCTCGCTATGGTGTTGATGAAGAGGCTGCTACAGGTATGGCTGCGGGTCCAATGGCATGTTACTTATACGATAAAATGGGCATTAAAAAAAATAGATTTAACATTGAACAAGGCTATTTTATGCCAACGCCCTCGGCCAGCAAAATAGTTATTGATCTTGAAACCGCTAATTTGCCAACCAAGGGAGAACAAATTATTTCATTAATGGCTGGTGGAACAGCCAATATTTCTAAAGAAATTCAAATAGAAATTTAATTGTAAACACATGTAAAGCTCCAATGTTTTTTTGGGGCTTTATACAAATACTTACATTATTTCTTAAAAGTCCCCGGCAGCACCTTTTTCCATAATAGCAAGAATCGTTTCTTTAACACGAGAAGCTTTCTCAAACAACTCTGGCGGCAAGGTTTCACCACCATGTAAAATCATATCCATGTTCATGGAATACAAGGCAAATGTTCCATCTTTGCGTTCAACTATGGAAACTCGACACGGCAAATAAGCCGAAATGAACACATTGTAATCTACCATTAGTCTTGCCGTTCTGGCATCACAAAACTCAAGGATTTTTAAATATCGTTGTGGTTCACCCGTTTCTAAAAACACTTGCTCAGATAAGTGCAATTCGCCCACTAACTTTATATTCATTTCGTTGGCAACCAACTTCATAGACTCTTCAGCATCTTCTACGGTAACACCTTCTTCAAATTCTTTGATCCAAACGGTGGCTTCTGCTGTTACGCGAGACACCTTTAAATTTTGCCACATTTCCCAATACACTTCTCCTGCTTTGGGGTCAAAAGATTTAAACGTTTTGTAGTCGTCACCAAATTTTGACCAGCCATAAATACCACCAACGACTGCTAACAGGCCGATTAAAGCAAGCATGTTTTTTATTAATTTCATGTGTTTTCTCCAGTTAAAATTGGTGAACCGTCACTGGTTCTCCCGATTGTTATTAATATTATTACCAATATTCTATAGCCGAATGTTATTAAACAAACCCAACAATTGATTGTATCACATAAGTTTAGCAGTCGCTACATTAGCATTTGCTCATATTGTAAATTACAATTCAAACAAATGACAAAACTTTGCTTTGCTCAATAGATTGTTGCCAGTTTCCACAACAAAGCACAATAATGACATAAGTTGAACAGATTTGATTTGTAAAATTGCTGTTGTTATAAGAATTAAGGCAAGAGCAATAGAACTATGAAAATATTTATACCAACGAATGAGCTAAGTGAAATTTTTGTACGCAATGGGTTTTGTTTGAAATCTTTGGTCATAGAGGCCTATAAATACCATTTACATCATCGTTTGTCTGAAAACACCCAAAAACGGTTAAGTAAAAAAGACAACGCAGGAACAATAACCACCAATACAGGCAAAACAAAAGAAGAGTAATCAAGCCCGGCTTTTTCAACCAACAAGAAGGCACCAACCTCGTGAGCCATAAATCCCAACAAAGCCACTAAAAGGAATTTAGGAAAGCGGTGTTTGTGTTGTTTTTTATCTTTAAAGGAGAAAAAATAATGTCCTGCATAGGCCGGTAATAGCCCAGAGAAAAATCCAATGCTGTGCGCCAAAAGATAGTTGATGTGAAAAGTATTGAACACCCAATAAGAGACCAACCAATGAATGAAACTGGCAAACACGCCAACCAAGCCATAGCGAAACATCAAACGGATGGTAGGGTTATGGAATAATTGCAAAAACACTGTCATCATTTAGTTGAATGTGGATGGACTCTAAAGACTGCCCCAGACAAGGGCCGTTGATACATAAACCATCAGTAGGGTTGAACTCTGCACCGTGCGCGGGACACACCAGATTGCCTTGCGGAGTGGTTAAAAATTGACCCACAGAATAATTCATTCTTCTGCCTTGGTGAGGACAAAAGTTTTTAAAGGCGGTATATTTATCATCTTGAAAAATTAACATCAACGAAATCAAAGCATCCTCAGTTTGTAGGTTAAATTCATACCAAACACCCTGTTTTACGTCTTTGATTTTCGCTAATTTATGAATCAAAATTAAACACCCTTTGTTGAGTATGTTTTTACCGCATCAACCAACACTGCCAATTTTTCAGGTTTCATATCTGGGTGCATACCGTGACCAAGATTAAAAATATGGCCATTGCCTTGCCCAAAGGACTCAAGCACTTTTTTCACTTCTGTGCGGATAACATCGTCATCTGCATACAGTACACAAGGATCCAAATTGCCTTGTAAAGATACTTTTCCTTGAGTTAGTTCGCGCGCTAAAGACAAGTCGGTTGTCCAGTCCACGCCTAAACAATCTGCGCCAGTATCGGCCATTTTTGATAAGTTTTTTTGAACCCCTTTAGAAAAAAGAATAACAGGAGTCTCTGGGTTTTTGGCTTTTACCCCATCAACAATTTGTTGCATATAGTCCAACGAAAACTCTTGGTACATGTCTGGATTTAGTGAGCCTCCCCAAGAATCAAATACCTGTACCGCGTCGGCACCACTAACAATTTGCGCATTTAAATAATCGATACTGGCTTCTGTTAGTTTTTGTAGCAAGAGATGCGCGGCTTCTGATTGGTTCAACAAAAAAGCCTTGGCTTTGGCAAATGTTTTGGAGCTTCCGCCTTCTACCATATAGGTAAGCAATGTCCAAGGAGAACCACAAAACCCCAAAAGAGGCACTTCTTGGTTGAGCGTCTTAGAAGTTAATGCAATACCATCCATAACATATTTCAAGTCAATATTTACGTCTAACTTAGGCAGTTTCTTTACATCATCCAAAGAAACAATCGGCGATTTAAATTTAGGCCCTTCTCCTGTTACAAAATACAAGCCAAGACCCATCGCATCAGGAATGGTTAAAATATCTGAAAATATAATCACTGCATCCAATGGAAACCTGCGCAAGGGTTGTAATGTTACTTCACAAACCATTTTTGGGTTTTGTGCCATGCTCATAAAGTCCCCAGCTTGTTTGCGAACTTCGCGGTATTCTGGCAAATAACGACCCGCTTGTCGCATAATCCATACAGGGGTTCTTTCGGTGTCTTGTTTTTTTAATGCCCTAATGAGCAAATCATTTTTTAGTGCCATAAATATTGCCAATGAAAATGTAAGAATACACATTTTATTCGCTTTGCTGATTTTATTCCAACTTTCACTGTTATTATTGCGATACAATTGAGGTATATTCATAATTAAGGTGGGCTACACTCCCACCGATTTTAGTTATGAATATACTTCAATTACAGGTTTTTATTGGTTTAGGCAAAATTATGAGCTGGATACAAGAAGTTGAAGTAGAGTAAGCATAGGACAAATTAAAACTGATATACGAAGACTTAATTAAAAGTCTGAGTTGTCCAGAAAAGAACGTGAGTGTGTTGCAGTGGTTGTTTCAAGAGCAGACAACTGTGAATACTGTGTTAATCACCATGCAGAGTCATTATCCAGGTATGTCCGCGATAAAGATTTATTAGATATCACCTTAAATAGTTGCCTATTTTAATTTTGTGAATAGAATAGCCCTAGGAGTGGCTTTTAGAATTGAAGAACTAACTGGCTATAAAGATGAACCTTCGCTATAACCCACGGTCTTATCTGCAACTTTAAAAAACAAACCAAAGAAATTAACCATGAAAAAACTATTGATACTTGTCTCTTTCTTTTTTAGTCTAAACACTTATGCACAATTTATTGAAGAAAAAGCCCCAACAGAAACTGAGTTAAAAATAAACAATGCCAATAAAATTGGAGAGTTGTTAAAATTAGCACATGCGGCTAAAATTAAAAAAGACTATAACAATCTAATTAGCACCCTTAAAAAAGTTGTGGCTTTAAAACCGTATACTCCTATATATAAATATCAATTGGCAGAAGCCTACGCCTTGAACGACGATAAAACCAAAGCATTTAATGAATTAATAGCGATTCAAAAACAGGGGTTTTATTTCGATCTAGGTAGCAACACCCATTTGGCAAACATCAACACCTATCCAGTATTTAAATACATAAAAGAAAACATGGAAGCCAACAATGTACACTTTGGTGAAGGAGTGGAGGCTTTTAATATCAACCAAAGTTTTAGCGGTTTGTTGTTTGAAAGCCTGGCTTTTGATTCATCCAGCCCAGCTTTTTTAATGGGCAGCCTTCGTGATGGGCGCATCATTAAAATACTAGATAGCGGTGAAATCACAGAGCTTATTTCGGCATCTGAAGGCAAAAAAACAGGACCTTGGGCGACTATTGATATGGCGGTAGATGCAAAAAATGACACCTTGTGGGTAGCCAGTGCTGCCATCAGCCAGTTTGGGAAATTTAATAAAGAATCAACTGGGAAGTCAGGTGTTTTTAAATACCAACTAAGCACGGGCAAATTGTTGAACTCTTATTTGGTTCCTGGAAACAAAGGGCCTTCGATGATTCACTCTATCACTGTTACAGAAAAAGGTGATGTGTATTTTGTAGACAGCGTTCAAAATGTACTGTTAAGGATTGCCAAAGATTCTGAACAAATTTCATTGGCATTTACCTCTAAAAAATACAAAAACTTACGCAATGTCACCTCTGATGAAACTGGCGACATCTTATATTTATCAGATGCGAATGAGGGCATCATCATTTTAAATTTATTGAAACAAGAAATATACAATTTACCCAATACAGAAACTTTAAACTTAACTGGAATCACAGACTTGATTTATGACAACAATGGCTTAATTATTTTCCAGAATGAATTTCAGCCTGAAAGGATTATGCGTTTGGCCCTAAATAAATCTAAATTTGTCATTGCGAACATCTTTCCTATCGAATCAGGAAACCCTCTGTTTAACTCTCTTTCAAAAGGAACGATTGTAGACGAAGGGTTGTATTATATCGCTAATTCACAGTCTACAAAGACCAATGCGTTTGGAGGCTTGCTAAAAGGAAAAGAGTGGGAAAGCATGTTGATATTGAGTTCTCCTAAACATTATAAGGAACAAGAAACACTAGATTACAACAAGCAAATAGAAGCCCAAAAACAAAAGACCGGTTCAAAATAAAAACAGTCTTACTCCGAAAAAATTATTAAAGCCGCGAAAGCGGCTTTTTTATTGGTCTTTTTGTTTTCTAGCAATGTTTGCGACCCTTTTTCCAAGAGCAATACACAGTGTTTTTTCATGTTTATCTATGCTTCTTTCAGAGTCATTGCCTGACCAATGACTGGCTCCATAAGGAGTTCCTCCGCTTTGCGTGGTCAACAGCGCTTTTTCACTGTAGGGAATCCCAACAATCAGCATACCATGGTGTAACAAAGGCAACATCATGGTTAACAGGGTAGTTTCTTGACCGCCATGTAGGCTAGAACTGGAGGTAAAAACCGCAGCGGGCTTATTGCTAAGGACTCCAGAGAACCACTGCAAACCTGTCTCGTCAATAAATTGTTTTAAGGGAGCGGCCATGTTGCCAAATCGAGCAGGGGATCCAAGTATCAAGCCATCACAGTCATTTAAGTCACTAAGTTCGACCAATGGATCAAGGTTGTTAAAATCTTCATCGCCATTGGCTTTAACGGTCCTGATAATGGCACAGGTATTGTCTTGAGACTCAATTCCGCGTGCAATCAAATTAGCCATTTTTGCAGAGTTGCCATGTTTGCTATAATAAACAATCAATATTTTAGTTTCGGTAGCCATTAAATAATATCTAATACAGATTCAGGCGGACGACCAATGACTGCTTTGCCATTGCTAAGAACAATAGGGCGTTCAATAATCTTTGGGAATCGGAGCATCATTTTAATCAAGTGTTTATCGCTCAAAGATTTATCGTTAAGCTTGTTTTCTTTGTACTCGGGCTCATTTTTTCTCATCAAGTCACGGGGTTTTATGTTCAATAGTTTTAGTACAGCCTTAATCTCAGCAAGAGCAGGAGGCGTTTCTAAATACTTTATTATTTCAGGTTGATGGCCCTTGCTTTCAATAATCTCTAGAGTTTTCCTAGATTTCGAGCACCTAGGGTTGT
>CAZLZZ010000125.1:0-2492 GCA_964564165.1 uncultured Alcanivoracaceae bacterium
TTAAGATATGTGTTTTTTTAATCATTCTACAATAGCTCCAATCAACAGGAATCGGGACTTTAGTCCTGTTTTTATTAGCAGGGCTAAGGTCCCGATTGCGTAAAATTCAACCCCTAACATGACCCTTTCCTGTAATAAACCATTTATTGGTCACCAATTCATTCAATCCAACTGGGCCTCTAAAGTGTAGCTTTTGGGTGCTTATCGCAATTTCAGCGCCCAAACCAAATTCACCACCATCGGTATATCTGGTTGATGCATTGTGATAAACCGCTGCGCAATCGACTTGATTTTGAAACTTACCAGCCGTATCATCATCATTGGTCACAATAACAGCAGAATGCCCACCAGAGTATTTATTAATGGCTACAATAGCTTCATCCATGTTGTTAATCTGAGCCAATAAAATTTTACTGGCTAAAAATTCTTGGTAATAAACTTCTTCATTTTCAATAGCGAAAATATTGGTATCAATGTCACAGATGAAATTATCCGCTACGATCTCAATCTCATTTTGTAACAAGGCTGTTATTAATCTTTTAAGTCGTCCAACACCGTGACTTGTGTGAATATAGACTTTATCTAAAGCATTACAGACACTGATGCGGGTTTTGCCATCGAGCATAATGTTTATGGCCATATCAAAATCCGCATCGGCATCAATGTACATGAAGTTGTTTCCTCGCCCTGAGATTATCATCGCTATATCGGTATTTTCTCGAATGGAATTAATTAATTGTTCTCCACCTCGTGGAATAATAATGTCAATATTTTTGTCTTTACTTTGAATTAAATCTTGGGTTTGTTGGCGGTTATAATCTAAATACTGAACAATGTCCTCATCTTGGTTATTCTTTTGTAGAGCCTTTTGCCATAATTCAGTTAATAACAAATTTGAATGTCTGGCTTCTTTACCACCTTTAAGCAATATGCGATTGCCCGCTTTAAATGCCGTAATCGCCGCTTCTATGGTTACATCAGGGCGAGATTCATAGATAATCAATATCGTACCAAAAGGCACCACACGGTTTTCAATCCTTAAATCAGGTTCTTTATTATAAGCATACAAAACCTTTCCCTCTGGATCATCCATGTCCATGACTTTCAGTATTGATGCATGCATACCTTGTATCTTTGCATTATCGACTTTTAAACGATCATACAAAGCCTCATCATCTGTATTGCAGTTGGCTAAATCGGTTTCATTGGCTTTTATTATTTCGGCTGAATTTACAGCTACTAGGTTGGCCAAGTCTTGTAATATTTGATTTTTAGTTTCTGTTTTCATACATTTATAACTCTTACAATTTAAATCGGGTCAGAGTCGATTTAATCTATATCATTTAAATCAACTCTGACCCGATTTAAATATTGTTTAGGTTTTTAGGGCTTGAATTAATAATTCAACATCATTTTCCTTAGTTGCATGTGAAAACACCAAACGAATGATATCGGTGCTGCCAGGCCAAACGTGGAATTCAAAGCCTTGGGCTTGTAGTTCTTTGATTTTTCTTTCTGATAATCTTAAAAAAACTTCATTGGCCTGCACAGGATAGATAAATTCATGACTACTGTACAGTGCGACATTAACATCTTGCGCCATTTTATTGGCATGACCGGCTAACTCTAACCACAAATCACCTTTTAAGTACGCCAATAATTGTGCGGATACAAAGCGCATTTTTGAAATCAAGTGCCCTGCTCTTTTGCGCATTCGCTTGATTTCTTTGGCCATTTTAGGATTGAAAATTATCAAAGCCTCGGCAACCATCGCACCATTTTTTGTGGCACCAAAAGACAACAAATCCACACCATTTTTCCAAGTCATGTCTGCTATCGGACAATCCACTGTTGCTACCGCATTGGCAATACGTGAACCATCCATGTGCAAATAAAGACCGTGTTTTTGCTTGATGGCATTAATCTGTTTGATTTCGTCTATTGAATAAAGTGTTCCAGCTTCGGTACTTTGGGTTATGCTGATGGCCGAAGGCAAACATTCATGCTCACCATGTGTGCCCGTCCCTGTCAATATTTTGTCTAATAATTCAATATCTATTTTGCCATCATTGCCCTTCACTCCAATCAATTTAGCACCTGCTGAGAAGAACTCTGGCGCTCCACATTCGTCATCAATCATATGGGAATTTTGGTAACAAAACAAGGAGCCATAAGGCGGTGTCATCAGTGCAGTTGCCAATGAATTGGCAGCTGTTCCTGTGGTCAAAGAGATCACTTCACACCAACAACCGAACAACTGTTGCATTTGCTCTTGCAGCTTCAAAGTGTAAGAGTCATAACCATAAGATTCTTCACAGCCTTTATTGGCATCAATAATGGCTTGTAATATTTTTTCATTAACCGGTGCTTCGTTGTCGCTTCTAAAGTTCATATAAAGAATTATTTTTAAAACCCTGACTATAAAACATCCGAGGGTGAAGTACCATAAGTTTTTTTGAACTGTTTAGAAAAGTAGGATAAGCTGTCGAAAC
>CAZLZZ010000125.1:2592-10351 GCA_964564165.1 uncultured Alcanivoracaceae bacterium
GAAGTACCATAAGTTTTTTTGAACTGTTTAGAAAAGTAGGATAAGCTGTCGAAACCACAGGCATAAGCCGTCTCGCTGACGGTTAATTTTTTATTGATCAATAAATTCTTAGCAAATTCCATTCGTACATTTCTGATATATGCAATAGGAGTCATATTCAATTCAGCTTTAATCTTGCGGTACAAACCAGAACGGTCTAAGTACATCAATTCTGCCAACATTTCTACGTTTAAACTTGAATCGGAAATATGCTCATGGATGGTAACGTCCAGCTTCTCTTGAAAACTCGACTTATGGCTTGTTTCTTTAGGCTCAAACGTGATGTTTTCATCTCGAATGGCTTTTCTTGAAATAATCAATCTATCCACCCTTGCTTTTAATTCATCAAAATCAAAAGGCTTGGTGACATAATCATCAGCGCCGGTTTCCAAGCCCTCAATGGCATCGACATTGGCTGACATCGCGGTTAATAAAACAACAGGAACAGTTTTTAACTCATTGTTTTTTCTTAAGTGGGACAGCAACTCCATTCCGTCCATTTCTGGCATCATGACATCGCTGATGATTAAATCTGGCAGATTTTTTATTGCCATTTCAAGTCCAACCTGCCCATTTTCTGCTTCCAATACCTTGTAATAATCTTTGAATTTATACACCAAAAACTTCATTAATTCACGGTTATCTTCCACGATTAAAATGGTGGTTTTATCAAGGCTATTTAACTGCTGACTAACTTCATCTTTAATCAGCAGACTTTCCTTACTGGTTTGTTCTTGTAATATTGATTTTTCATCTGAATCATTGATCTCATCGTATTTAAAATGAGCAAATCCTTGTTTAAACCACAGAGAAAATTCACAGCCTTGGTTTGGCAAACTGTCTAATGTCACTTTTCCATGGTGTAACTCCATCACATCTTTAACATAGGAAAGACCAATACCTGTGCCTGCTTCTGACAAATGTTGTGGAGAATTACCTTGAAAGTACCGTTCAAAAATATTCTCCTTAATCTCTTTGTTAACACCCACTCCATCGTCTGATATATTTATTTTTATCCAATCTGAGTCTTTATTCGATGAGCCGCTATCCAATAAGTCATCATCCAAAGAACTGTCATATAGAGAAATAACTATCTTACTGTTTTTACCACTGTATTTTATCGCATTTGAAATCAAGTTAACCAATACTTTTTCGATTTCTTTTTTATCACAGTATACAAAAACTTCTTGGGTATTGAGTTTTTCAAAAATCAAAGTTTGATAATGGTCAAGCGACCAATTGATTAGTTTTTTTATGACCAAATAGATGAGCTTATTAAGATTAACTTTGGTAACTCTTAACGGAAAATCATGGGACTCCAGCTTTTGAATGTCCAATATCTTATCAACCAAATGCAACAAATCTTGGGCATTGGATAAAGCGGTGTCGACCAAATACCTTCCACTGGTATTGAGAAATTCTCTTTGTTTGTGCAAATCTTGCAATGGCGCAATAGTTAAGGTCAATGGGGTTCTAAACTCATGGGAAACATTGGCAAAAAACCGATCTTTTAGACGCATTATTTTATCCTTATCTTCCGCTTGCGAAATAACATTTTGTGCGTACTGGGTGATTTGTTGTAATTGCTGAGATTTCATCAATGCCTGTATGGCTTTTTCAATGAACAGTTTTAAATCTTGGATTTCATGAGTAGTTAATTTTTCTGTTTCCTTAATCTCTAATATCAAACACTCATGGTCATTTTTATCAAAGTTATATTCTAGCGAAACCGGCATAACGATGATTTGTGTTTTTCTTAGCCTGTTATTTTTTTCAACATCAACGGTTTCAATTATTTTCACCAAAGGTTGGCCAGCATCACATGCTTGATGAATTTCAACTTTATATTGTTCAAAAAATTCATTCGCATAATAAGTATCGCTTTGCCGTACCAAGATTAATTTATGACAGAGGTCAACATCCAAACTTAATTTAGTAACATTCTCAACTGGTGCATATTTCAGTATCATTTGTGCAAAATAATTCTCTATGTGCTTAATAAAATTTTGTACTTCTGATTCTTTAAATATTTCTTCCTTGGTTTCATGTAAAAAGTTACTGACCAATGATTCAGCAAACAATGCTTTTTGGACTTGGTTAAAATCAACCAGTGCCTTGTCTCTGGATTTTTTAAAGCCCAATGCTTGATCAGCCAAACCCAGTGCCAAAACAAATGCCACTGCTACCATTCCTATCTCATAGGAGTGTTGCATCCAAAACTGATCAGGTTGGATATTAAAAGCATAAGCCAATCTAAAGCTAGAAAACACCAAAAAAACCACCCAAGCCACCAATAAAAACCCTGCTTGTCTATTTCCCTTCTTATATTCTTTATAGGCAACAATCAAAATCATGAAGTTCCCAATATACACCGTAGAGTTATACAGATAAGACATATAATTTAAATTCAATTGTAAGAAATGGCTAAAAACAATAACGAAGATCAAGACCACCAAATATAATATCCAGCCAATAACCCACTTGCCAAGAAACAGCTTCTTGTAGTTCAACTTTAGAAATGAATATAAAAATATAAACAACAAAAGGTTAGACGTTATAAAAACAAACAAACCTGTATTTTTTCCTAAAATTGGAAAATATAGGAATGGTAAGTCTATCATTCTACTTTCTTGCCAATAAAAAGTCATCAGACCAGCAAGTATATAAAAAGAGAACAAAAGATACGACTTGTTTTTTATATAAAAATAATAGATAAAATTGATTAAAAACAAGCCCAACATCGAAGAATATAACAGAGTAAAAAAGATGACCAAGCTTTTGTCGTGAGCAATATAGCTGTCTTTTTCGATTAAACTAATCGACAAGACTGATGATTTTCTATTTTGTACAATGATGTAGTGATTTTTAATGTTTTGCTTTTGTACATTAAATACAAATTTTTCTGAGCTAAAAAGTCGAGAGGGTGTTGGTTCAAGCCTGATTTGGACTTGTGGCTGGATAAAATCACCCTGTTCATTCTGGGTTAAATAAATCACTTTATCAAGATATTTATGTTCAACAACCCATACATGTCCAACCTTTAAGATGTCTTGATTTTTTAAGTTGATTCTAAATACTACAGTAGAGCCTTTTGCATCAAAATTAATTTTTTGTTGATGGTAGGGATTGAATTTCAAGTTTTCTAACAATGAGTAATCGGTGATTTCTTGCTGCGCCACTTCAGAATAATAGACTTCAATCTCATTTTCGCCATCGGGCAACGAATAATACTGACAACCACTTAGTAAACCCAACAAAACAATTAAGAATAATCTACTAATCATCAAAGTCTACTCCGATTTATTTTCTTTGTGTAAGATAAAAATAGTGGCTCCAACCAATAATACAGCACCCAGCCAAAAGTTAAACGACGGAGCATAAGCAAACACCAACCAACCAGCAAACACATTAAAAGGCAATTTCACCAAATCAAACGGCTGTATAAAGGACGCATCTGCATTGGCATAAGCACGCGCCAACGACCATTGTGCCAAAGCAATGATAGAACCTGATACCAACAATAAATACCAAGTAGTAGTGGTTGGCGCAGCAAAATTAGGCAAAGCCAAAAAGAAGTTAAAAGGTGCTATCAAAATCAACAAATAAACCACCATCGACCCCGTGCTTTCGGTATCAGACAAATGCCTAACCATCAATGAATAAATCGCCCAAAAGAAAGCCGCTGCCACTGGCAACAAACTGGCGATTTGGAAATTTTCGCTCCATGGATTAAGAATAATTAACGAGCCTATAATCGCAACAAAAGTTGCAAACCAACGAGTTAAGCTAACTTTTTCATGCAAAAACAAGGCAGAACCAATGGTGACGAATATGGGTGAAGTCATGAGTAAAGCAATGGCTTGTGAAATAGGAATCGGCCACGCCAAAGCCCAAATCCACAATTGAATCCCAATAACCGACATCAAAACACGCACCACATGCAAGGCAAGTCTATCGGTTTTTAAAGCCGAAGTTAAACCGGTTTTAATCATCCAAGGCAACATCACAATAAAAGCGATAAAATACTGGAAAAAACCAATCACCGTATTGTGCAAACCTAGCTTGGTACTCATATATTGAGTTGCTACATTATTGACAGCAAAACACAAACCTGCCAACACCATCCAAAGCGCACCAACCAAAGGTTTATGTACGTGTGCAATCATACCAAAAATTGATTCAAATGCGCCACTTCATCAAAATAGTGATTTTTACGCTTGGGCAAGTCTTTGCCTTTTTCTGCCCACAAGTAAGCATCGATAATAAATTGCGAATACAAATGTGTGCGCAATCCCGAAGGAACAGGACTTGGACACATAATATCCTCTTCAAAAGCATCATCTAATTTCAATTCCAAACAATCGTTGTTGTCATTAATGTGAACCCAGATAGCTTGTTTAAGACAAAAATTGTAATACGGCAAAAACTGCTCTCCACATTCGGCAATAAACTCAACGGCCCTAACAATAAAATCAACATCCGCCTGGTCCATCACATAATGAAAACCTATGCGGCACCAACCTGGCTTAATGCCATGAAAGCCTTTTTGAATCAACTCACGATAAGCTTCTGAGGTTTGCTCGTCAATGTTCAATAGCCGATGTCCATAAGGACCAGCACAAGAACAACCAGCGCGCGATTGAATGCCAAATAAATCATTCAATAAAACCGTGACAAACTTAGGATGCAGATATTTCCCACCCTTAGTTTTGATATTGAATGAAACAATGCCCACGCGATTATTGATATCCAAATCACCCAGCACTTCAACCAAAGGGTTGCTGTTCCAATGAGCAAATGCTTTTTCTAGCCAGCGGTGTTCGATTTTGGCAATTTTATCCACACCCACTTCGTCTTTGACTTTAAAGCACAATGCGGCGCGAAGAATTTGCAAAACACCTGGGGTTCCTGCTTTTTCGCGTTCTTCAATATCATCAAAAAAATCATGCGTCTGCTCGGCAACATAACTCACCGTTCCACCGCCGCTGACCGTTGGTGCAAGATCAGAGTTATACAGTGATTTATTAAAAACCAAAATACCCGAAGAACCCGGACCACCCAAAAATTTATGGGCAGAAATAAACACCGCATCTAAACTGGTGTTGTTTTCTGGTGTTGAATCCGCAGGTTGCATATTGACTTCAACATACGGTGCGCTGGCAGCATAATCAAATAAAGCCAAGGCATCATGTTTGTGCAACAATGCGGCAATTTCATGTACGGGAGAAATCAATCCCGTGACATTGGAAGCCGCTGAAAATGAACCAATTTTTTTGCGGTTTTGGTACTCAGGTTTTTGTAACAAAGCCTCTAAGTGAGACAAGTCAATATGACCATTTTCATCCAATTGAATCTCGACAATTTCACACAAACCATCGCGCCATGAAATTTCATTGGAATGGTGTTCATAAGGGCCAACAAAGACCACCGGTAATTTTTTTTGTGAATCGGTAAAATTCACAGCCAAATGGTCTTGCAAGCTCTTTCGCGTAGCAGGTGGTAAATATATACCCAATATTTGTTGGACTTTATTGATAGCTCCAGTTGCGCCAGTGCCAATATTGATGATGCGATAATCCTCGCCTGCATTCACACAGTTTTTAATGGTTTCTTCCGCTGAATGCAATAAATGTGTCATGGAACGCCCTGTCATATCATCTTCGGTATGTGTATTGGCATAATGGCGTTGTAAGCGCATCAAATACTTTTCGATAAAGATCAGAGTCCGACCAGAAGCCGTATAATCCCCATACAACATCAAGCGTTGACCAAAAGGTGTACAAAATGGCGCATCAACACCGATGATGTTTTGTCTTAAATACTCTGGTGTAATTTGATTACTCATGGTTGTTTTTTTGTAATATTTATGGTGGATTGAAAATCGCTCTGTGATTAAAAAAATAACTCTTAGCCAATGTAGTGGAGCACCCGCGTGTGCTCCTTTTTGTTGATTTTATGCACTATTTCAATAAAATACCATTATAAATGGGCGGACACACGGGTCCGCACCCTACGTTATCCAGTTTTATTATTGCACAGCTGCCTGCGACAAACTTTGACACAAGGCTATATTATCACCAGCAATTCTCCCCATTGAAAAAGAACCAGACAACTCTTGTTCGATCAAGTCAAAGTCTACATCAATATTTGAACAGTCTTGAAAACTAAGAATAACCGTACCATAACTGTTGGCATCTGAGTTAACCACGGGTCTGTTGTCATTGAACAAACCTCCCGAGGTATTGGTCAGGTCTATAGTAACTGTATTGTTCTCATGGTCAATGACCCCAAGTCCTGATAACCAACGCTGCCCAGGCGAGCCTACAGTTGCCACTTCTTCTTGGACCGGTAATACGCTATCATGGAGAAACCAAGCCATAAAAACAGAATTCAATGTTGGCAAAACTTCAATTAGTATGCCTTGGCCTGGTGTGTTTGGGTTGAACCAAGCTCCATTTAAGCCTGGGTTAATGTTTAAACTATCATCTAATACAAAAGCCTTTGTGACTAACACCAAATCATTTGCAATTGTGCCTGATCCAGAGTAATTAATTAATGGAATATTACTGAACACACCACCAGCATTCCAAATTTCTAATGCAGCTATTGCATCTACAACATCCATACCATTGATTACAGACCCAAATACTGTAAATCCTCCACTATTAGGATTGTTAGAATTATCCGGACCCAATGATTCTGTGTTATCAACAATATTGAAAAACCATTCATTGGTTGCTGTATCAGGACCTGTATCTAGTTTTGCCATTGCAATAGTCCCTCTAATATTAGGAAGATTGTATTCATTGACTATAGCTCCGTTAGTTGGGACATTCCCACTTGAACCATCAATAAATGTAAATCCACCTCCTTGTACAATAAAATTTGGAACACTGCGGTGAATAAATGAATTATAATAATCTCCATCATTAACATAGTTTAAAAAATTAGCCACAGTTATCGGCGCAACATCAGGTCGCAGTTCAATATCAATATTGCCCAAAACCGTTTCCATTCGAACAATTTGCGCACAAACTGAAGAAGACAAAAATATTAAAAGCATGACCAATAGTGGTTTTTTTACAGATATCATCGTATTAGATTCCTAAAGTATTTAAAAAATTATAAGGATTATACAATACATTAATAAAGCAAACGACTTTCTATAACAATTTTAAGTTTAAATTCAGGTAACTCTCTGCGTAGTTATTCCCACTAAAGGCGAAAATCTATTGTGTAATTTACATCATTTTAAATGGATTACCACCTACGGGGTAATGACGGCGAGTGTGCGTAGCTACGATTCAAGTTGTTTTACTTATTGCTAGCTTATCAAGAATCGGTTGTTTAAATTTCTGCGCCAGCTGAAAAAACCCTTCTCCAGTTGGGTGCATTTCATTAAACCAAAGCTCTTCGGATAACGTACCTCTCAAGTCAACGAATGAAAAATTATCAGGAAACTGGCGAGACAAGGGTTCTAGCACTCTGCTGACAAAATTATCAATCAAGTTTTTAGCAAACAATTTCTTATCTTTCAAATCAGGCAGTGATGGTTCAATATTGCTACCAATCCAATCACCGACTTTTTTCTTAAACAAAGCAATCAACCCAATATTGGTTAATGTCAACTTACCTGCTTTACCAAGCAACAGTGGATAATCATAGCTAGTGGTTGACCGAAAAATCAAAATTCCCAATTAAATTCTGATTCCAACTGCTA
>CAZLZZ010000126.1:0-10120 GCA_964564165.1 uncultured Alcanivoracaceae bacterium
ATTATGTTTTCAGCTTGTAATTCATCCAACATTTTAAGTTCGAGTTGTGTGTTATTTGGATTGCTAGCCAAAGTTATAAAAGACAACACTAAACCAAGAATAACTATTATTTTTTTGTACATTGAAAATTCCCATTATAATTGTTAGTACTACTATATACGTAAATAATAAAATTTTTGTGACACATTTGTGAAATTAGTTATTAAAACAACCTATGCTTTATATTGAAAATCTATAAAAGTATTGATAAATGCTCCTGTGTAATGCTTGTGGTGTGACCAATTGTATCCGAGAGAGATTAATTTGTGATTGTGAAAAATAAAAGGTGTGTTTTGCCTTTTCCAGACGGGTATCTTGTTTTCTTGGAATAATTTCTTGATTGATTTATTAAACTGATGTTTATGGGTGTTAAGTTTTTGTCCTTTCTGGTTGAATTTAATCACTAGATTCAGGTGCTCCTTTCCTGTGTACTCTATAGTTCCGCAGTTATTGGGAAACTCAAAGGGTGTTTTAGTATTCCATTGGTACTCTTGTTGGGGGTCAATTTTGTTAAAGTTTTGAATACAATAAATAGTCTCTTGCCAACGGTAAAGTTGATAATAGCTATTCTGGTAATGTGGATTTTTATCAATAGCGGCATTCAGGAAATCATGAGTTATTTGACTTAGAGCCAAGCTATCTGGAGCGGGTAGGTTTTTGATAACTAACCAATGATAAAGAAATGTTGTTTGTAATGATGAAGGCAACTCTTTTAATTGCTTAACTGATAAGTTTTGACCATGAAAGTCGACTTGATGATTTAATAAATCTAGACTTTGGCGGGTATTTTTTGCGCTGCGATTAATATTTTCGATAGCATTGGGGAAGTTGTTTTTTAGTTTAGGAATGATTTCATTGCGAATGAAGTTTCTTTTATAATGGTTGTCTTGATTAGAGGAGTCTTCAATCCAATTGACTTTATTCGAGATTAAATAATCCTTTAAAATTTGCGGAGAAATATTCAATAAAGGCCGTGCTAAATACCCTTGAGAGAATTTGCGTAATTTATCCATACCACACAAACCTTTAATGCCAGTACCTCGCATCAATTTCAATAAGACAGTTTCTGCTTGGTCTTCTGAATGGTGGGCTGTTACTAATATTTCATGCGGTTTTAAATGCTTGTCAAAAAAAGCATAACGGGCTTTGCGACAAGAATTTTCACTGTTATCAGATAAGTTTGCTTGTTCAATAATTAAAGGAACATTTAAAGCATCACAGCTTTTTTGGCAATGTTCTTGCCATTCTCTAGCTTCATGTTGAATACCATGATTGATATGAATGGCTCGGACATTCTCTATAGCAGCGAACAGGTGTAACAGTGCCGTAGAATCGGCTCCACCACTGTAGGCAATCAGATAACCTTCATTTGCAGGAAGGTCACCTATTAGCGATTCAACTTTCAGTGTCTTGGAAGACTCCATAACCCATTAACCGTTTATAGCGTTTTTCTACTAGCGTATCCATGTTGATTTTGCTTAATTTATTGAGTTCGTCTTCAATCGCATCGGCCACTGATAAGGCGATTTGATTGACATCTTTGTGAGCAGAGCCCAGTGGTTCTTCGATGATTCTATCAATTAAGTTTAATTTTATTAGTTTTGTAGAAGTGATAGACAATGCCTCCGCTGCAATACTGGCTTTGTCTGCGTTGCGCCACAAGATAGAAGCGCAGCCTTCTGGAGAAATGACCGAATAAGTACTGTACTCTAGCATCATAGTAACATCACCGACTCCAATCGCCAATGCCCCACCAGAACCACCTTCGCCAATTACCGTTGAAATAATGGGCACTCTTAAATCAGACATTTCTGCCAAGTTGCGCGCGATAGCATCATTTTGACCGCGTTCTTCAGCACTGATGCCAGGATGCGCACCAGGTGTGTCAATAAAGGTCAAAATAGGCACATTGAAACGTTCTGCCATTTTCATAAGACGCAAGGCTTTGCGATAACCTTCTGGTCTGGGCATACCAAAATTTCGTTTTATTTTATCTTTGGTTGAACGTCCTTTTTGATGGCCGATAATCATCACTGATTGGCCACGAAATTTTGCTAGTCCGCCAATAATAGCGGGATCATCGGCAAATGCCCGGTCACCGTGTAGTTCATCAAATGATTCGGTGATTAAATCTATGTAGTCTTGAGTATAGGGACGTTTTGGGTGCCTGGCTAATTGTGTTATTTGCCAATCATTGAGTTTGGCAAATATTTGTTGGGTTTTGTTTTTGAGTTTTTCTTGTAAGCGGCTGATTTCATCATCAATATTAATCGCATTGTCATCGCTGACATTGCGCAGTTCAGAAATTTTGGCTTCTAACTCAGCCAATGGCTGTTCAAATTCTAGATAATCGTTATTCATTAACTATTTTCGTGTTTTTGTATTCATAAAGAATCATTTTACGCAAAATATTGTTTATCTGCCAGTTAATGGTTAATATTCTCTTCTATTTAATAACTTCTGACTATCATGATAATAACGCTTTCACCATCCAAAGGCCAAGATTTTGAATCTGCTGCTCCTACGCAAACACATACCATTCCATCACAATTAAGAGAAAGCGAAGTATTGGTTAAGCAGTTAAAAAAACTCTCGAAAACCAATATTGCTGAGTTGATGTCAATCAGTGAAAATTTATCTGAACTCAACTTTCAAAGATACAAGGATTTTAAAACTCCATTTAATGTACAAAATGCCAAGCAGGCTTTATTTGCTTTTAAAGGCGATGTCTACTCTGGTATCAATACTGCCAGTATGAACCAAGCAGATTATGAGTATGCTCAACAACATTTAATAATTCTATCAGGCTTGTACGGCTGTTTAAAACCTTTGGATTTGATTCAGCCTTATCGTCTGGAAATGAAAACCAAGCTCAAAACCAGCAAAGCCGATAATCTTTATCAATTTTGGGGAGACAGCATAACCGAAGAATTAAATAAGTCGCTGGAGGATCAAAAAGAAAAAGTGGTGGTTAACCTGGCATCACAAGAATATTGGAAATCTGTCAAGCCAAAGGATTTACAAGGACAAGTCATCAATGTTGCCTTTAAAGAAAACAAAGATGGTAAAAGTCGGATTATCGCTATTTTTGCAAAAAAAGCCCGCGGCATGATGGCAGATTTTCTGATTCGGAATCGCGCTGAAACAGTAGAAGAAATTAAAGTGTTTGATTATGGAGACTATAAATTTGATGCCAGTGTTTCAACAGAATCATTGTTTGTATTTTCACGTCAACAACCCTTGCCAGTAACTAAGAAACCAAATATATAGCAGTTACTTAGAGAGTTATCATAGAAAAAATAGTCAAGCTAGATTCCCACAGTTTATAGTTGTGAATATACCTCATAAGGTTACCGGGCTTATGATGCCTTATTAACCCCTCGGCATTATTCTGCGGGGGTTAATATTTAGGCGACCTCAAATAAAGCGCTCAAATGTACAAACATTTGCACCCTCTGTAATAACAAGAAATCCAATTAGATATCATAATCTGCTGCAGTAATAGAGAGACGTATCTGGCTCGTACTAAATCAAGCAAGATACCCTTCGTAAATTTTTGTGAAATAGGATATTTAGATGTTTAAAAAAATCAAAACAATAGTCGTTCTGGGATTAATTGTGAGTCCCAGTTTTGCTCAATATACCATCAGTAAACATTCGATTAATAATGGTGGTTCTAAAATGACAGGTGGGAGCTATATCGTCACTTCTAGTATTGGACAGCCTGACTCAAGCGATATCATATCAGCAAGTAATTACACATTAAATGGTGGCTTTTGGCAACGAAAAGGCACGGCATTTGAGTTGGTTTTTAGCAATGGTTTTGAACAATAGAGAGTAATATTATGAATAGAAAAACAATAACACCCATCATCGCATTTTTTATGCTTTTAAATTTAGCCAATGCACAAGTTGTGGATCACACCTTCAATTATCAAGGTCAATTAATGGACAATAACATAGCCATTACGGATACATTTAATTTCACTGTTCAAGCTTTTAGTGACTTGCAAGGTACTATTCCTATAGGTGATTTAGCAGAATATGTAAATGCCAATGCTGTTACGGTAACTAATGGTTTGTTTACCCTCGAAAATGTAGATTTGGGTCTTGCGACTTATGATGGTATGGATATTTGGTTACAGATTAGCGTAAAAAAACCAACAGATCCTGCTTACACGTCATTAACACCTTTACAAAAAATGCAATCCGTGCCCTACGCCACAACTCTAATTGATAAAGGAGCATCAAATGGTCAAGTCCTAACTTTTAATGAAGTGAGTGGATGGCAACCCGTTAATGGCAGTACAGATGATCAAAATATCATAGGTTCAAGCTTAAGCGGCACCAACTTAACCATCGGTATTGAAGGTGGCTTAAGTCAAATTATAGATTTGATTTCATTACAAGATGGTGGGGCAATTGCATTGAATGACTTATCCGATGCAAAATCAGACTTTGACGGTTCACAAAATGGTTCCTCTGTCTTTATAGGTGTCGGTGCAGGAGCCGCAGACGATGGCAGTGACAATAGAAATGTAGGTGTGGGTTTACAATCCCTCTTGGCAAATACAGTTGGCATTAACAACACTGCCAATGGATATTTTTCCCTTTCTTCCAATACAACAGGAAGTAACAACACAACCAATGGTTCTCTCTCCCTTTCTTCCAATACAACAGGTACTTTTAATAGCGCCAATGGATATGCGTCCCTTTTATCCAATATAACAGGAGATAATAACACTGCCAATGGCAATCAATCCCTTTATTCTAATATAATAGGAGATAATAACACAGCCAATGGTGCCGAATCCCTATTTTCCAACAAAAGCGATAACAACACTGCCAACGGATATAGGTCTCTTTATTTTAATACGATAGGTAGTGCTAACACCGCCAACGGTTCTGAATCCCTATATTCCAATACAACAGGAAGTTTCAACATCGCCAACGGTTATCAATCACTTTATTTTAATACAGAAGGATCTCATAACACAGCAATCGGCTATCGGTCTCTCTTTTCCAATACAACAGGAAATTTCAACACCACCAACGGTGCTGGATCCCTTTTTTTAAATACAACAGGAAGTTTCAACACCGCCAACGGCTATCAGTCGCTTGAAACCAATACAACAGGAAATAATAACACCGCCATTGGCCTTCAATCACTTAGAGCCAATACAACAGGACTTGACAATACCGGCAACGGTTATCGCGCTCTTTATTCGAATACAATTGGATTTAATAATACAGCCAACGGTTCTATTTCCCTTTATTCGAATACAACTGGATTTAATAATACCGCTAACGGTTATCGTTCTCTTTATTCGAACACAACTGGATTTGAAAACGCAGCCAATGGATTTAATTCCCTTTATTCGAATACTACAGGAAACTCAAACACCGCCAACGGTTCTAATTCCCTTTATTCGAATACTACAGGAAACTCAAACACCGCCAATGGACGTCGATCTCTTTATTCGAATACTACAGGGCAACGAAACAGTGCCATCGGTGCTTTATCCCTTGAGGCCAATACAACGGGAAGTAACAACACCGCCAATGGATATCGGTCTCTTTATTCGAATACAACTGGATCCGATAACGCAGCCAACGGTGCCTATTCCCTTTATTCGAATACAATAGGATTTAACAACATAGCTAACGGATCTTTTTCCCTTTTTTCTAATACAACAGGAAACACGAACATTGCCAACGGTACTTCTGCTCTCTATTTCAATACAACAGGATCCTCGAACACTGCCATTGGCAACCAATCTCTTTATTCTAATACAGAAGGAGCTAACAACAGCGCTAACGGTTTTGGTTCCCTTTTTTCAAATACAACAGGCAGCTACAACGTCGCCAACGGTTCAGGTGCTCTTAGGTCTAATACAACAGGAAATAACAACGTCGCCAATGGTTATCGATCGCTTAGAAACAATACAGAGGGGTCTAATAACACCGCAAACGGTTATCAATCCCTTTCTATCAATACAATAGGTATGAACAATAGTAGCAATGGAGCTTTTTCACTTTTTTTTAATACAGAAGGAAATGGCAACACTGCAAATGGTTATCAAGCCCTTTAATTAAATACAACAGGAGGAAATAACACAGCTACAGGACTTGCGTCTCTGTCTTCAAATAAAAATGGCAATAAAAACACAAGGTTTGGAGCTCTTGCTTTTTCAATGGGTGCAAGTTTTACAAATTCAACGGCCATAGGGTTCAATGCACAACCAGGAGCATCTAACACCGTAAGAATAGGTGGCGCAGATGTTACTACCATTGGTGGTTTTGCTGATTGGACAAATGTGTCCGATTCCCGATTTAAAACCAATATAAAAGAAGATGTGCCAGGGCTTGAGTTTATTAAAAAGCTACGCCCAGTGACCTATCAATTAGATATGAATGCCATTGCAAAATTTTACAAAACTCCAGATAAATCAGGCTTATCAAAAAGTGAAACCCTCAAAGGCGCTGAAGTTCAAACTGGATTTCTAGCACAAGAAGTCGAAGCGGCAGCCCTTAGTTTGGGTTATGACTTTCACGGTGTAGATAAACCCAAAAACAAAACATCACACTACGGTTTGCGTTATGCTCAATTTGTAGTGCCCTTAGTCAAAGCCGTTCAAGAGCTGGCGGATTCAAGCAAAATATTTGATGCCCAAAATCAGAATTACGAAGTAACAACCTTGCAGTTACAAAGGCAAATTGAGATGTTGAAATCTGATAATCAGCAATTAAAAACAGATAATCAACAATTAAACAATCGTTTGGATGATATTGAACAACTGTTGTTAGAGCAGATCAAATAATACTGTAATAAATTCCGTAAGGGCCTCTTATGTTTGTCCCTTAAATTTATAATCAATTTAGCCTCGCAAGAATACTGGGAATCAGTCAAACCCAAGAATTTAGTTGGGAAAGTTGTTAATGTGGCATTTAAAGAAAACAAAGATGGTAAAAGTCGCATTATCGCTATTTTTGCAAAAAAAGCCCGCGGCATGATGGCAGATTTTTTGATTCGCAATCGGGTTGAGGCAATAGAGGGTATAAAGAAATTTGATGATGCTGATTATAAATACGATGAAAGTGTTTCCAAAGATGATCTGTTTGTATTTTCAAGAAAGCAGCCAAGTCCAGTTAAAAAATAGTAGGAATGTAATAACTCCCTTGTAGAGACGCGATTCATCCTGTCATGCTGATCGTAACCATTTGGGTATAGCTCTCCATTGTCATCCTAAAAGCTGCATATCGAATGTCGTTACACTGTCTGCTTTTAGTCAATTTTGATTTTTTTAATATCAACAAGATAAACTAATAATATAGCGATCCTATGGAAATTTACGGGTTATCTGTCATAATTTATCATGAATTCGCCATAATTTTACCAGTTATTAATTCTAATATGTGGGCTTTAAAATACAGAGTTAATATGTAATTATGGAATTAATAGACAAGCCAAGACTTTCCTTCACCCAAAAAATTTCTTTTAAACTATTGGTTATTTTTTGCCTCATAATCCTTTTACAAATTCCGTTAATATTAGTCAAAGATGTGATTCGTGACCGACAAACCATGCAACAATATGCGCAAGACTCAATCAGTCAAAGGTGGGGGCCAGAGCAATATATTGGTGCACCTGTTATTATAAAAAATAATTTAGTTGTCGTTAATGACAAAGGTGACAAACAACTCGTTAGCGATTCTATCAATTCCACATCTGCAAGTTATGCTGTTAAATTACAGGCACAAAAACGTTACCTTGGCATATTTGAATCTGCCATTTATACCGCTGACATTAACTTAACTGGTGAAATTAACATTGCCGAGTTACAACCGTTCAACACAGACACCAAAATTTTTATACCGGCACGCGAGGTAGACTCGATAAAAAATATTGAGGACGTTTTTTTAAACGGAATTAAAGTCAACACATCGCCCCAATACAAAACACACAACAATATACAGGGTTTTACACTTGATATCAGTACTATGAAATTGCCAAGTACATTTAACTATCACATTCAAATGCAATTAACGGGAACAAAAGAATTTTCTATCGTGCCAAATGCAACAAACTCAACAGCCGTTATTGAATCAAACTGGCCATCACCCTCTTTTATTGGCAATTATTTACCTGATTCGCGTGAAATATCAAAACAAGGGTTTATTGCCAAATGGAATATCAATCACCTCAGCTTTACTTCTCCTGTAAATGCAGTTACTAAAACGGCAAGTCATTTTGTTTACCAGTCAGATGTGAAAAAATTTGGTGTTCAAATCATCATTCCTGCCAACACATATCAAACCAATACTCGAACTGCCAAATACAGCATGCTGATAATTTTACTGTCTTTTGCTGGGTTGTTTCTATCCGAGGTGTTTTTTAAAATTAAACTACACCCTTTTCAATATTTGTTGGTCGGCGTTTCACTGAGTTTATTTTATCTTCTTTTGTTATCACTATCAGAGTACCTGCGTTTTAATTTTGCTTTTCTACTTTCTTCTTTGTCAACAATTGCTCTTATTGCTGGCTATTGTTCCGTCGTTCTTGACCAACGAATGCGCGGTTTTTACACGGGTCTACTTTTTACCGTGCTTTATGGGTTTATTTTTGTGTTGGTGAAATCCGAGCAGAGCTCTTTGTTGATGGGTTCTCTTGGTTTATGGATTGTACTGGCTTTGGTCATGTACCTTACACGCAAAATCAATTGGTACGAAAGCAATAGCCATGTAAAATAGTACTCCAATCTCGACATACATAAATGACAAAACACCCTTGTAAAATATCTATATTAAGTATAAAATACAAGGTAATAATATTTAAAACAAATAAAATGTATAGAAAAAAACTAGAAGATCTAAATTACTGGGTCAATCAGGAAAATCGAAAACCGCTTGTTATTCGAGGAGCCAGACAGGTTGGTAAGAGTACATTGGTTAAAATATTTGCGCATGAAAATGATTATGATTTACTTGAAATTAATTTCGAGAGAAACCCTGAGCATGCAGGTATTTTTGAAACCTGTAATCCCAATGAAATCATTAATATATTAGAAATAAGTTTCGATAGGGAAATAACGAGCAATACTTTATTGTTTTTGGATGAAATACAAGCAGAACCTCAAGTATTGAAATGCTTGCGTTATTTTTATGAAGAAGCACCACACATACCAATTGTTGCAGCAGGTTCGTTACTAGATTTTGAGTTGAATTCACCCAGTTTTTCAGTTCCTGTGGGCAGAATAAGTTATATGTATTTGCATCCTATGGGGTTTGTTGAATTTTTAATAGCCAATGATAAGAAAAAATTAGCGCAATTCATTGAAAATTACAGGGTAAATGATGAACTGCCAGATGTCATACATGAAAAAATCCTCAAACAGTTTAAAATATTTATGTTAGTGGGGGGTATGCCCGAGGCGGTAAAAATATATACTAAAACTAAAAGCTACAATAAAGCAGAGGAGGTTAAGAGGGATTTGTTGGCGACTTTCCAAAATGATTTTGCAAAATATTCTAAACAGCATCAACATCAACTGATAAGAAAAATATTTGCACAGATATCTCAAAACGTGGGTAAGAAAATAAAATATTCGAATTTATCCAGAGAACATAAAGCGGCAGAAGTGGCCAATATTATAGATTTGTTTGAAGCTGCTCGAATAATTAAAAAAGTTATTCGCAGTTCAGCTAATGGTGTGCCAATATCTGCTGAAGAAAACCACAAGTTTTTTAAAATAATCTTTTTAGATGTGGGATTGATTTCTACACAATTAAATATTAGTGCTAAGATACTCGACTCGGATGATTTGTTGCTTGTTAATAATGGTGATTTAGCTGAGCAGTGGATAGGTCAGGCACTTTTGCTTAATACAGAGAGTAATCAATTGCCTGAGTTGCACTATTGGGCCAGAGAGGAGAGATCAAGTTCGGCTGAAGTGGATTATGTGATATCCAATAAAGATAATGTCATGCCAGTAGAAGTGAAAGCAGGAAAAACAGGAACACTCAAGTCAATGCATTTATTTATTCAGGAAAAACAGAGTAATCTTGCGATAAGATTCAATTC
>CAZLZZ010000127.1:0-907 GCA_964564165.1 uncultured Alcanivoracaceae bacterium
AAATTGACCCAACTACGGTATCATTTTCGACCCCTAATAATCCTGGTTCAGCCTATGTCTTGGATCAAAATTATCAATTTGACATTGTTAGTACACAAAAACTATTGGAAAAATATGTCGGGCAAGAGGTCATTGTTGAACATACATCAGGAGGGAAGAACAAAACAATACGTGGGAAATTATTGGGTACCAATGGCGGTATTATCATCCAACAGGATAATAATTCAGTGATTACCTTAAGTAAATACGATAGCGTGGCGTTTCCTTCCTTGCCAGGTGGTTTGTTGACAAAGCCCACCTTGTTGTGGTTGCTAAAAGGCAAGAAAACGGGCGATGAATTGGCGCGTGTGACCTATCAAACCAAAGGCATGACTTGGTGGGCAGATTATAACTTGACTTTAAGAGAAGACGGAGAAAAATGCCGCATGGATTTGTCCTCTTGGGTCAGTTTATTGAATCAAGCCGGCAGTTCATTTGAAAACACCAGGCTAAAGCTAATTGCAGGAGATGTCAATCGAGTTGACCCTAACCGCCCAGTTGGCCGGCAAATGGTTAAATCCATGCGCATGGAAGTTGCTGAGTTCTCTGGAGGGTTCCAGGAAAAATCACTGTTCGAGTATCACCTGTACACCTTGCCAAGACGAGTGGACTTGCCCAATAATTCTACCAAACAAATAGAACTTTTTCCATCTGCTAACAATGTTGAATGTTCAAAAGACTTGGTGTTTAATGGTTCGCAAATTTTTAATCACCGTTATTATAGCCCTATCTTAGACACCAATTACCTGCGCAGCAGCAAACCCAAGGTCAAAGCCTATGTCAGTTTTGAAAACTCTAAGAAAAAAGGCTTGGGTATGCCATTACCAGCAGGGCGCATTCGTGTAAGCCAACTGGATGACGCAGATGG
>CAZLZZ010000127.1:917-9960 GCA_964564165.1 uncultured Alcanivoracaceae bacterium
TTCTTTAGAATTTATCGGTGAAGATATTATTGACCATACTCCTAGAAATGAAACTGTCACAATAGAACTGGGGAATTCTTTTGATATAGTAGGCGAACGCAAACAAACCCATATTGTTGTTGGCAAAAAAGAAATGACCGAAACTTTTGAAATAAAATTGCGCAATCAAAAAGAATCATCAGCTAAAGTAAAAGTGGTAGAACCTTTGTATCGTTGGAGTAACTGGGAAATTACTGAAACATCAGAAAAATATAAAAAACAAAATTCCAGCGCCATTGAGTTTAATGTAAAACTCAAACCAGAAGAGGAGAAGGTCATTACTTATACGGTTCACTACTGGTGGGAATAACGATAAAAAATCACCGAAATCGGGACTTTAGCCCTGTCACTCTAATACCAATCTATTAAACACGACTAAAGTCGCGATTCCGATTTTAGTTATGAATATACCTTATTATTTATTTATTATTAAGAAAAATTAACCATGAATCCAATAGAACTGATACAAATTTTACCCAAAGCTGAGTTACACCTGCACATTGAAGGAACTTTTGAGCCTGAATTGATGTTTGAAATTGCTAAGCGCAATCACATTTCTTTGCCACATGATTCGGTTGAGTCTTTAAAAGCGACTTATGAGTTTGATAATTTGCAAGAGTTTTTAGATATTTACTATCAAGGCGTGAATGTATTGCAAACCGAGCAAGATTTTTACGACTTAACTTGGGCGTATTTACAAAGAGCGAAAGCAGACAATGTGGTGCATACTGAAATCATGTATGATCCTCAATCACATACAGAACGGGGTATAGAATTTGAAGTGGCGTTGAATGGTATTCACCGTGCTTTGCAAGATGCACAAAGCCAGTTGGGTATCAGTTCAATCTTGATATTAAGTTTATTGCGACATTTAAGTGAAGAAGAATGTTTAGCAACTTTAGAACAAGCAGTTCCACACATGGATAAATTCCAAGCCATTGGGCTTGATTCATCAGAACAAGGCAATCCACCAGAAAAATTCACCAAGTTATACGCCAGAGCAACCGAACTGGGTTTGTTAAAAGTCGCTCATGCGGGAGAAGAAGGACCTGCGCAATATATTTGGAATGCTATAGATATATTAGGGATTGATAGAATTGACCATGGCAATCGTTGTTTAGAGGACGATAACTTGGTTGATTATATTGTTAAAAAAGATTTAACTTTAACCGTTTGTCCCTTATCCAATTTGAAATTGTGTGTGGTTGATGATTTAAAAAACCATCCGATAAAAGCTATGCTTGATAAAGGTTTAAAAGCCACGGTTAATTCCGATGACCCCGCTTATTTTGGAGGCTATGTGAATGATAATTTTATTGCGATTTCTGAAGCTTTGAATTTATCCAATGAGGATGTGGTTACATTAGTGAAAAATTCTTTTGAAGGAAGTTTTTTGCCTAAAGCTTGCATAACTGAACACTTGAAACAAATTGAACTCATTTTAGATAGTTAACCTTTTTATGGTTTTGCCAACATTTCTAATTTAGCCAGTTTATCTAATTTCATTTTGGCTTTTTTGGTGCGTTCATGTTGGTTTCCAAAATCTTTTAAGATTTTTTGATAGCTTTGTTCTAGTAACGGCCTTGCCTTTTGATAATTGCCCAATTTCATTAACAATTCACCATAGTTTCCTATAAAAATAGCATAATAAACATGTTCTTTACTGATACTGGTTTCTGCGTTTTTTAACAGTTCTATGAATATTTTTTCTGATTCTTTGTATTGTTCCTTTTTCATTAATAGCATAGCCAAGTTGCTCTGTAGTACCAATAATTCAGAGCCACTATCTGTTCCCATGTTTTGGTAGTTTTTGAGTGTTTCTCTGTACATTTCCTCAGCTTTCTTGATTTGACCTAAGTCTTCCAGTAAGTAGGCTCTAATATTGTTTACCACCAGCGTGTATTTATTTAAAGGTCCTACAAATATAGTCATGTCAGCCAATAGTTTTTGAGAATATTCATCAGCTTGTTGCAATTCATGACGTTTAACAAAGAAAGACAGTAAATTGGTTCTAGAGATAAGTGTGCTTAAATGTTTTTTACCCAGTACCTTTATTTTGCCTTGAATAACTTGACGCATGATTTCTTCGGCTTTAGAAAAGTTTCCTAAGTTATCTTCAACAGCTGCTAAGTTGTTAAGTGCCGAAAGGGTTTTTGGATGGTTCACCCCAAAATACTTTTTTCTTACAGTAATGATGTTGTCATTAATGGTTTTTGCTTGTGCAAATTTCCCCATTTTATCTAATATCATCGCATTAATTTCTTGGGCATATAAGATATTGTTATTTGCGGGGTCGATATTTTTGTTTTGTTCTAGGGTCTGCTCAATGATGACTTTTGCTTCGTCTAGTTTCCCTAGCATAAGTTGAGCATGTGCCAATTGTATATCGAGTAAAAGTGTATTTTTATGTTTAAACTTTGGATCGTTTAGTGCGGATTTTACGTGCTTTATATCTTCTTCATATTTATTTTGGTATAGGTGAATATTGGATTGTATCAATGTATGTTGATATTGGAGATCAATGATTCCATCGTGATTTTCTAAGAGAGGGAACAGGGCTACTACTGCATCATTTTGTTTTTGTGCCAGTTCTACTTCTCCTAAGCTGGCATAAACTCCTGCCAAAGTTAGTCTGATATTTACCTCTACTTCATGCTCTTCCTGTAATTGACTGGTAATAGCTGTATCGGCATTGTCAATCACTTGTAGTAAAGTTAATTCTTCGCCATATAGGTTGTCTGGATCGGCTGATGAAAAAAGTTCATTAATAAATTCTACGGTTTTTTTACTGGTTTTGGCATTGGATTCCGCTATTCTACGGGCATCTTGTTCTTTTAGAGCAAATGAAACGGCAAAAACTAAACCGGTGACTAAGCCCATAACAGCCAAAAGTGTACCAACTACAAGAGCCTTGTGTTTTTTGCTAATGTGCTTAATGCTATGCCAAAACGTGTTGTGTTTAACACTAATAACATCACCATTTAGCCAGTTCTGCAAATCTGTCTTAAATTCTCTGGGCGATTGATAGCGATTGTCTGGATTTTTATCAATAGCATGGTGGACTATTGCAGCTAAATCAGTATCTATCTGCTGGTTCTGTGTTTTTAAATTTATCGGCAAATCTTCAATAATCTGACTAATGGCAGAAAATATTTGGTTGGCATCTAGTTTGTGAGGCAGTGTGTTTGATAAAAGTTGATACAAAACCACACCTAAAGAATAGACATCTGCTCTGGTATCTATGTTGTCTTGTCCACTTACCTGTTCGGGGCTCATATAGGCAAGAGTACCTATGATTTCACCAGTTTTGGTTAATTGTGTGAGTTGTCTGGTGCTGTCCTGGGTTGTGAAAGCTATACCAAAATCCAATAATTTAATAACGCCAGCTTGATTAACTAAAATGTTTTCTGGTTTAATGTCTCTGTGAACAATGCCTTTGTTGTGTGCAAATTGAATGGCATCAAGTATTTGCGTGAATTTGGCAATAGTTTGATGAAATGTTAATTCATTTTGAAGGCAATGCTGGTGAATATTAACACCTTCAACATATTCCATAACAATGTAAGGCAAATCATCATCAGCAATAATTCCTGAAGATATTATTTTTGCAATATTTGGGTGGAATAATTTTTTTAGTAACTGACTTTCATGCATAAATCTATTTAGCTGACTTTCATTTAAATATTGCATGGCTACTTTAATAGCAACGCTTGATTTAGTCTCAAGTTGAGTAGCTAGGAACACTTTGCCACTGGCACCACTTCCAATAGGTTTGATGATTTCAAACCCTGGAATTTGTGGAAATTTATTGTTGTAGATGAGAGGAGTATCGTCTTCTTCAAACATACTAAGCCATTCTATGTGATTAGTATGGTTGATTTTGAATGTTTTTATGAGGTCTTGGGGGGTTTTCGATTGCCAGATTTCTTGTAAATCTTGGATTATTTGTTTGTCTAGTTTAGGTTTGCTATCACTCATATAGTTTATAATATCCCAAATTCCGATATAGAAAACACAATTATAGCATAATCCCTTAGCATACCTAGCAAATCTAAAAAATGACAAATCACCAATGAGCTGGTCACGTGTTTTTTAAATTTACTATACGCACCAATTGATTGTACCCTAATTCGCGTTTCTATATAAGGACTTGGAATATCAAAAAATCATCCAAAGAGGACAATTATTCAATACTGAAATCGATTAAGCCTATCTTTCCAGCTGCAATCGCAGCTTCGGCTCGTGAGTTAATTCCAAGTTTTAAATAAATTTCTTTCACATAACCATAACAAGTTGAACTCTTAATGCCCAATAATTCTGCAACTTTAGGTACATTGTAACCTTTTGAAATCATTATTAAAACTTCTGACTCTCTATTGGTTAAGCTGTTTTTTGGAGGTTGAGGGTTGAAAAAATTGAGTAACTTATTGGCAATAGCTGCAGATATGGGCAAGTGTCCTTGTTTGATATTAATTAACATTTGTGCCAACATTTCTTTGTCCTTGTCTTTTAATATATATCCTTTAGCACCTTTTCTTAAGGCGCTAAACACATGTTGATCATCATCAAATATTGTGGTCATAACGACCAGTGTTTCTTTATTGTGGGCTGTTAAATAATCAACAATATCTAGACCAGACCCATCTGGTAGTCCAATATCTATCAAGGCCAAGTCAAAATTTTTGGTTTTTACTTTGGTAAACGCTTGCTGTAAATTTTCTGCAAGAGTTATTTCTGCATTGTCAAAAGCCAATTGGACTGATTGGTTTAACCATTTCATGGCTGGTTTTAAATCTTCAACGATAAGAACTTTATTAATGATCATATTTGTAGTTTAATTTAAATGTGGTCCCTTGGTTTATATCAGAATCCCATTGTGCATCAGCATTGATGGATTGTGCTCTTTTCTTAATGGTTTTCAAGCCTTTCCCTTCTGAATTGCCATCAATAAATCCTCTGCCATTGTCTGTGATTAAAATTGAGAGGATACTCGAATCACTTGAGATTTCAACTTTTATTTCTGTTGACTTAGCATGTTTTATAATATTGCTAACGACTTCTCTTGAAATTCTTAAAAGGACATTGGGAATAACACTCGACATTTTTTGTTGCTCATCTAATAAATTGATTTTTTGCACCAGAGTTATTGAAGTGGGCTGCAATCGCATTTGTATTTCAGAAATAATAGATTCGGCTAATTGAATCATATTACATTGAATGTTTTCCGTTAGAGCAACTGCTTGTCGAATATTTTTTAATATACTTTTTGCAGCAATTTTTGTTTCTTCATCTTTGGCTGTGTAAATAAGTTCCAATAAGTTTGCTCCTACATCGTCATGCAAATTTGCATAAATTCTTGAACGTTCTTGTTCTTGTGTGTAAGAAATTAACTTTGCATTGTCTGTATAATCCATTTTGACTTGAGTTGGATTTTGGTATTTCAATTTGGCATATTGAAAGACAATGTATATTAATATCAATAATGAATAAACCAATAAGGCATGAATAGGAATAATTGGATTTAATAGTGACCAAGTAGACAAAGCTATTAGCCCAACCATTAGGGTGAGAAATGTGGTTGGAAATAATTTTTTGTTGAAATTAAACCAAGTGACAACAACTATGATAAAAAGGCACAACAGGATAGTAACTATTAGGCTGATTGCGTCCCATATTTCAAGATTTGCCATTTATTTCATTGTGATTTGAAGTATAAATTATAACATTGGTATAGTTTGTTAGTAACTATTCAACGTAAATTAAAATAATTTACTGGTATTGTTTTCACTTGAAAGTTGTTTAATTTATTCCATCAATCAAGTTAAAGAACTTATGACTAGAATCCAGCGAATAAAACTTTGTATTCGTCAAATTATAACAGTTGATAGCAGTTTTCAAAGACAGGAATAATATTTCGATTTTAAAATTATTGGAGCTAATATACGCATAAATCATCGAAAAACAGCATTAAATTCAGCTTTTCTTCGCTACGGTTTCTATTCTAAGACAAGCTCCTATGACTTTATGTTGAAGGCCTTGCTAAGACAAACAGACTTAGACTAAACTTGCGGTATTACTCCACAGGGATAATATTGGGGTGCGATATATGTTTCATTGTTTTTTAGAAAACTTATTGCCTAAAAAATCAATGAGAAACACAAGGGCGATTGCAGATACCATCATGGTAATAGATAGAGAGGTTTGAGGATTAGGAAAGTTAAAAGGCAATACGTTTACAGTTATTGGGTGATGGCTTTGTAATACATCCAGCGGTATAGCTTTCCAAGGCCAGACTTTAACCAAAGAACCCATCATCAAGCCACTGAGAAAGAATAGAGTGATGTTGTAAAATCTGGCCAAAATCCATTTTAGCACTCTTGAAAATATTACCAAGCCAATTATTGCTCCTGTAATGAATATTAATAACACACTAAATTCCAGGTCTTTAACAGCAGTAAGCAGTGTTTCATACATTCCCAATAGAACCAAAATAAAACTGCCAGAAATACCTGGTAAAATCATTGCGCAAATGGCCAAAATACCTGCAAAAAGTATGGCCAGTTGGTTGCTGGGAAAAGGGATTGAATCCATCGAGCCAATCCAAAGTCCGATGGCAATTCCGGGGATTAACCACAAATATTGGGTCGATTTTTTATGCGGAATATGTTGAACAATTAAAACCGAAGCTGCAATAATTAACCCAAAGAAAAATGACCAAGTAGGAATAGGGTGGTTGCTAATGGCGTATTTTATGGGGTGAGCCAATAAGGCAAATGCCAGTGCAATACCAATAAGCAATGGCAGAATAAATTGTCCATCAATGGCTTGCCAAAACCCTTTGATATCACCTTTGAACAATAACCTGATTGATTTTAAGTTAAGTCCTGTAATGGCATCAATTAATCGGGGATAGATACCTGTTAACAAAGCGATAGTTCCTCCTGAAACACCTGGAACCACATCTGCTGCACCCATTGCTACACCTTTGGCAGCAATAATAAGTTTATTTTTCATCAATTAATCGTCCGAAGAAAGTCCAGCAAGTACACAGCGCAATACGCCGTAATTGTATTCGCCATCAAGCATTTCAAATACAGGTTTTAGCTTGTTTTCTTCAAGATAACCTGTAATTTCTGCTACTTGAATGATTTCGTCAATTTCTTCTTGAGGCAAACCGACAACTTTGGTGATTTCTAATGAACCAAACTTAACTGCTTCTGCCAAATGAGAATATACAGTATTTAAGTTGATGTCTCTTTCTTCTGCAATTTCATCGGGTGTACTGCCTTGGTCAAACAAATAGATGGTCTCTTTGCTATTGCCACTTAAACGGGCGTTGACTTTTTGTTGGTTATCAAATTGGTTGATAACCGCACAAAATTTATTTCCGTATTTGTCGGCTTTAAATTCACCAACACCAGTGATGTATTTAAATTGATCATTGTCTACTGGACGGATTTTGACCATTTGCAGCATAGAAGAATCACTGAAAATAATATAAGGTGGAACCCCTTGCTCTGTTGCCAATTCTGTTCTTAAATCTTTCAATGCTTCCCAAAGTGGCTGGTCATAATTTTTCAGTTCGTAACCAGATTTAGCCTTTTCTTTTTTCAAAGATTCAGGTTCTGATTTACTTTGTTTTTTAATAAAAAACTTCTCATCACCTTTTAACAATGGGCGACACTTGTCGGTTAAATTTAAGGCATTGAATTGGTCTTCGTTGACAAACAAAAATTGATGCGTGATTAATTGCCTAAAAATAGTGCGCCAATAGGTTTTGCTTTCATCTTTTCCAAGGCCAAAAATTTTCAGCTTGTCGTGTTGGTTTTTAAGAATACGCTCATCACTTTTGCCAGAGAGCACATCAATTAGATACATCATTCCAAATCTTTGTTCTGTTCGGTGAACTGCGGATAGGGCTTTTTGAGCCGACTCAGTTACGTCTAATTTTTCAGGAGGGTTTAAGCAGTTATCACAGTTTCCACAGGGGTCTTTTAATTCTTCTCCGAAATAACCCAAGATAGTTTGACGGCGGCATGAACTTTGTTCGCACAAATCTATAAGAGAATCGAGTTTGTTGTTCAATATTCGCTTATGGGCGTCTTCGGCGTTTGAACCTGTAATAAATTGGCGCAGCAAAACCACGTCTTGGTAACCATAAGCCATCCAGGCATTGGCAGGTTGCCCATCACGTCCAGCGCGCCCTGTTTCTTGATAATAGGACTCAATATTTTTTGGCAAGCTAAAATGTGCCACAAACCGAACATTGGGTTTATCTATGCCCATGCCAAAAGCGATGGTAGCAACAATAATAATATTGTCTTCAACCAAGAATCTTTTTTGATATTCAGCACGTTTCTTTGAGCCCATGCCCGCATGATAAGGCAGCGCAACTCTGCCTTTTTTGTTCAAAAAATCAGCCGTAGCTTCCACTTTTTTGCGCGATAAACAATAGACAATCCCTGCATCTGTTGGGTGCTTTTTCTTGATAAATTGATGCAATTGCTCATGACCGCCATCGCGTTCAATAATTTCATAAGAAATATTGTGTCTGTCAAAACTGTTAACGAAAACTTTGGCATCTTTAAGAACCAACTGTTTAATAATTTCATTCTTGATTTTTTCATCAGCCGTTGCTGTCAATGCGATTTTTGGCGTATTGGGGAACTTCTCAGTCAGCATTTTGAGTTCTTGATAAACCCTTCTGAAATCATGCCCCCATTGCGATACACAATGCGCTTCATCAATGGCAAACAGTGCAATATCAATGCTCTGTAACAGCTCTAAAGTGTCTTCTTTTAACAGTCTTTCAGGTGAGAGGTACAGAATATCCAGTTGGTTGTTAAATAGCCTGTCTTTAACCTCGTTATTTTGTTTAACGGTTTGGCTAGAATTGATGAAAGATGCCCGAATTCCTAACTGTTGCAATGCTTCAACCTGATCTTGCATAAGAGCGATTAAAGGTGAAATTACAATTCCTGTGCCATTGAGTATTAGCGATGGT
>CAZLZZ010000128.1:0-9814 GCA_964564165.1 uncultured Alcanivoracaceae bacterium
GAATCTATCAGTGTGGAAGTGGGCGACTGGGTGGGTAGTCGGCAAAGTATCGCTACAATCGGCAACAGCGGGACCTTGGCAACACCAGCGGTTTATTTTGAAATCAGAAAGAATGCCAAGACTTTGAATCCAAAGGCTTGGGTTAAATGATTATTTGAAACACTTTTAGGATTTTTGTGCTTGGATTAAATCTCTTTGTTGTTCCAGTTCAGTTAAATCCCAGCCTGCTTTTTTAGCGGATCTGATTGCAGATTTGATAGACTTTAACGCTTTAGATGGTTTGTTTAATTTGTTTTGGACCATTGCATTGATTTGATACCATTGAATGGTTTTGTATAATTTCTTTTCATAATTGTCTAAGTATTCTTGTGCTGTTGATAATTCTTTAGTGGTAGGATTGGGTAATTTTGTTATGGCACCAGCATATCGGATTTGTGCTATATTTGACCCGTTCTTTGCTGCTTGTTGTAACCAATATAAAGGAGTTTGGTTGGATTGATTAATGATGTTTTTATTTTGCAGCATTTGATAAGCCATATACGCTGCGCTTGGATTGCCAATTTGAGCGGCGTGCATTATCCAGTCAAGGCCTTTTTGTTTTTCAACTTTGCATGCATTGCCAAAATAAATATTTTTCCCTAAGCGATATTGAGCGTCAATCACGCCATTTTGAGCTGCATTAAATAACCATTCATTGACCTCTTCACCAGTAATTTCACCTTTCTTTTTTAGAAATGTTTCAAAGAGAATAGCGTAAGAATATTGAGCTTCTATGTCTCCTTTACTGGCTCTTTGGATTAGGTTGTCTAAAATTTTTTGTTGTTTGGTCGAGAACCCCTTAGTTGCGCCTGATAACTTGAATTCGACTCTTGTTGTGACTGCAATGGGCGCGGTACTGGCTTGAGTATGTGTAAACCTAGATTGTTCCATAGCTTTTATGGTTTCTTTTGCAAATGCCCCACCTCGTGGTATCTCTTCAATAATCTGAATATCTTTAACTGAGCCATCTGGATATACATTGAACATAACGTCAACCCATCCTTGTATGCCTTTTAATGCCATTATTCTTGGATAAGTTGGAGGCACTCTGTGAATATCTTTGAACCTGGATTTGGTGCTTTTTTTAATCGGCCCTTTTGGAGAAATTGGGCCCAAGAGTACTTTGCTATTGATTTGGGCATATTGATCAAAATACATATCGGTTAATTTTTTTGATTGTATTAATTGATCTTGTGATAATTGTTTTTTTATGGAGAGGGTTAAGTCAGCATAGTTTTTATAAGAGTCTGAAATTTTAGACCAAGAATAGGCTTGAGGTAAGTTTTGTTCAACTCCTTGTCCATTTGCCAACATTACAGCGACATTGTGTTGTGCTTTGAGGTTGCCAAATTTAGCAAGTACTAGGAATTCATCGTATGCAAGTTTGAAGTTTTCTTTTTCATAATTTTCTTGAGCATCTCTAAAATCAGCATGTGAAGTTGAAACAGATAGGCAAAGTAGTGTTATTAAAATAGTTTTCATAGTATTTCCATGTGTTGGGATGTTGATTATTTTAGTTTTATTATTAAAAAATGTAAATAGTTCACTGGTCATAAAGTAATAACTAGATAATTTTCCTATCAACAGTAAAATACAATCATTATTACAGCGATTATAAATTAATGTCAGAAAACAACGTTTCAGAAAACTTCATCACACAAATCATTGATGCCGATTTATCTGCGGGCAAACACAAATATGTGAAAACTAGATTTCCACCTGAGCCCAATGGATTTTTACATGTGGGTCATGTTAAGTCTATTTGCTTGAATTTTGGATTGGCGCAGGATTATCAAGGCGGGTGTAATTTGCGTTTCGATGACACCAACCCAGATAAAGAAAGTGTGGAATACGCACAAGCCATTCAACGAGATGTCCAGTGGTTGGGTTTTAAGTGGCATGATAAGGTTTTGTATGCTTCTGATTATTTCGATAAAATTTATGGCTATGCAGAAGAATTAATCAACAAAGACTTAGCATTTGTTGATGAGCAATCACCTGAGCAAATTCGCGAAGCCCGTGGTAACTTCACAACACCTGGTACAAATAGCCCTTTTAGAGACAGACCAACTGAAGAATCTTTAGATTTATTTCGCCGCATGAAAGCAGGTGAATTTGCGGATGGAACTATGGTATTGCGTGCCAAAATTGATATGCAATCAGGTAACATCAATATGCGTGACCCGATTATTTACCGCATTAAACGGGTTCACCATATTCGTACAGGAGACAAATGGTGTATTTACTCGATGTATGATTTCACCCATTGCATTTCAGATGCTTTAGAAGGGATTACTCATTCGATTTGTACTTTAGAATTTGAAGATCATCGTCCACTTTATGACTGGGTTCTGGATAATATTTCATTGGAATGTCATCCGCAACAAATTGAGTTTAACCGCATGAACCAATCTTTCACCATTGCATCTAAACGCAAATTGAATGAATTGGTTGAAAAAGGCAAAGTTGATGGCTGGGATGATCCGCGTATGCCAACTGTATCAGGTATGCGAAGACGCGGTTATACACCGTTGTCAATTCGTAACTTTGCACGAAAAAGTACCGTTACAAAAAAACCATCACTTGTGCCAATGAGTATGTTGGAAGATTGTGTTCGTCAAGATTTGAACGTGCTTGCACCGCGTATTATGGGTGTTCTTAGACCGCTTAAAGTTGTGATTGAAAATTACCCGGAAGGGCAAAGTGAAATGTTAACTGCAAAAAATCACCCTATGGATGATTCGTTTGGAACACGCGAAATACCCTTTGGTCGCGAACTTTATATTGAAGCCGATGACTATAAGGAGAATGCCAATCGAAAATTTTTCCGCTTTACAGAAGGCCGAGAAGTCCGTTTGCGTTATGCCTATTATTTAACTTGTCAACGTGCGATAAAAGATGAAAATGGCAATGTGATTGAATTGCGCTGTACTTATGACCCTGAAACCAAAGGCGGGTCATCAGCAGATGGTCGCAAAGTCAAAGGCACTATTCATTGGGTTAGCGCGGCGCATGCCGATGATGTAGAATTGCGCTTGTATGACCGATTGTACAATGTTGTTTCACCCAAGGGCATGGATGATTTGAATCCAGAGTCCTTGCAAATACTAAAAGGTGCCAAGTTAGAACCTGGTGTCATCGAAAATTCAATAGGTGTACATTATCAATTTGAACGCATGGGCTATTTTTACCGAGACCAAACTCACGAAACCCACAAGCCAGTGTTTAACCGTATCGTTACATTAAGAGATTCGTGGGCCAAACAATAGCCCTGTATTCATAACTATACCTCTACACATTAACATTTAATATAAAAGAAGAAAAAACATGCAAACAACTGAAACTATCTGGCACAACGGCGTACTAAAACCTTGGGAAGAAAGTACCACACACGTGTTAACACATACCTTGCATTATGGCGGTGGCGCATTTGAAGGCATTCGTTTTTATAAGACAGAAAAAGGTCCTGCTATTTTTCAATTAAGCAAACACATGGAACGACTGATTTATTCATCAGAAGTATTGGGCATGGATTTGGGTTATTGCTTGTCAGAACTGAATGATGCAGCGGTTGGAATGGTAAAAACCAATGGTTTAGAAGCGGGTTATATCCGCCCATTAAGTTATTACGGGTACAAAGAACTGGGTGTGTCGGCCAAAGGTAACCCGGTAGAATTGATTATTGCCAACTGGCCATGGGGCAAATATTTGCCTCACGATATGGTCGATATAAAGGTCAGTAAATACAAAAGAATCAGCCCGGAAACAACTGTAATAGACGCAAAAATCTGTGGCCATTATATTGGTGGGATTTTGTCAGCTATAGAGTTAGAAGACACCAAATACCACGAAGCTTTATTCATGGATCATGACGGCAATATAGCCGAAGGCGCAGGTGAAAACTTCTTCATTGTTAAAGACAAAGTGATTTACACACCATCGTTGGGGCATATTTTACCTGGTATCACTCGCGCAACCATTATCGAAATTGCCGAACATTATGGTTACAAAGTCATCGAGCAAACAATCACCTTAGAACAAGCCCAAGATGCCGATGAAGCTTTTTTTACAGGCACAGCCGTAGAAGTCACGCCGATTAAATCAATAGACGATAAAATCATTGGTACAGCAGATGTGGTTGGTGAAGTAACCGCCTTTATCAAGCAAACTTATGATGATGTGGTACACGGCAGAAATGAGCACTTCCTTAAATATCTAACTTTTGTATAAACCTGTAGAGGTGCGGTTTATTGCGTTTTTTCTAAACTATATGGGCGATAAATCTAACGAAAACTGGAATTTAGTCGTGCAAAAAGCAGGGCTAAAGCCCTGGTTCCGTAGTGTGTTTCACATAGAGCCATAATTGTTTTACAATGCTACAGAAGCCAAGCACTATTTTAGTTTATTGACAATCAATTCCCCAGCCAACTCAAAATCCAATTCCCCAATACCCTCAATACCAGCACTCAACTGATTTAATATATCCGCTTGTATCAAACCTCTGGCTTGTGCTTTAGCATAACCAATATGATGAAACATAACCATAGAATATCTGGGAATAAATTGTTTAGGGAAGCGTTTTTCTAGTTCAAAAGCAATGGCTTTCTTTAGATGGAATTTAGGATCTCGCACTGAATCGCGCATTTCTATGTAATTTTCCAGTGCCATATCAGCAATGGCATTGCTGTTGTGTTTTCTGGCATCTGTGTATATCGGCAGAACCTTTGACCAATCGTCATTGTGTTTATCCAATAGGGCATTAAGTTCGGAACAATCTTCAAAACCACAATTCATGCCTTGTCCATGAAACGGCACTACTGCATGGGCGGCATCGCCAATTAATAAGGCATTTTTGTAATTCCATTGTTGGCAACGAATGGTTCCAAGCATTCCAGTAGGATTTTCAAAGAACATATCGGTTAAGTTGGGAATAAGTTGCCTTGCATCTTTGAAGTTTGTGTCAAATAAAGACAGCACTGCTTCTTTGGTTGTTAGTGTTTCAAAACTTAACTCGCCTGTATTGGGTAAAAACAAAGTCACTGTAAAAGAACCATCCAAATTGGGCAATGCAATGAGCATATATTCACCACGTGGCCAGATATGTAGTGAATTTTTATTGATTAAATATTCACCAGTTTTGCTGGCTGGGATGGTGAGTTCTTTATAACTGTGGTCAAGTAATTCAAATGTCACACCTTGTACCCCGTTTTCTTCAAATGATTTGCGTACATTAGATGGCGCACCATCGGCACCTAAAAGAATTTCAAAACTGTGTTTGAATGTACTGTCATCTTGATTCTGTAGTTCAATGGTATTATTTGTATAATCTACAGATTTAAGTGCTTGTTTAAAATGAAAAGTAACATTGCCAGTGGCTTCGCCTTCATCCCGCAACAAACTCACCAAACCGCCACGAGATACAGAATAGATGACTTCTTCTGGCTTTTGCCCATAAGACTGAAACTGTAACTCTCCATCCATATCATGAATCATTCTGCCTTTCATGGGAATCAACAACTTTTCGACTTTATCCATGATACCCAGTTGTTGCATGGGTCTGATGCCGCGATTGGCCAATGCCAAATTGATTGAACGGCCGGCTGAGATTTTCTCTTTGCGAATATCGGGGAGTTTTTCAAACACATCGACTTTATAACCGCGCTTGCCCAAATAAATAGCCATCATAGAACCCACTAAACCCGCTCCAATCATTGTTATGTTTTGCTTCATTTTTTTAAAGCCTCTTTTAAGATGTGAACAAATTTATAAATATCACTAAATGAGTTATATAAGGGAACCGCTGCAATACGAATAACATTGGGGTGTCGGAAATCACAAGTCACGCCGTTAGCTTCGATGGCCTTGAAGATTTTAAAGGGGTCGGTACCCTTTTCTTTGTCCGTTCTTCTAGTGGTGCCAACAAGTTTGTTAGAAAAGGGTACTGACCCCTTTAAAATCAAAGATAGCTGACAACCAGATGCGGCTGGTTCAACCGGAGTAATAATACCAATATCTTGCGCAAGTTCATGTCTAAGTAACTCACGCATATAAGCCACAAGTTTCAATGATTTTTCACGCAACACTGTAATCCCACCTGCTTGTTTAACCGTGTCCAATGAAGCGCGTATCGCAGCCAAAGACAAAATAGGTGGGTTGGACAGCTGCCAAGCCTCGGCGCTTTGCATGGGAATAAAAGTATTCTCCATTTCAAAACGGGTTTCTTTGTCGTGCCCCCACCAACCTGCAAAACGCGGCAAGTCTTTATTTGCATGATGTTTTTCATGCACAAAACATCCTGCCACCGAACCAGGACCTGAATTCAGGTATTTGTAGCTACACCAAGCGGCAAAATCCACGTTCCAATCGTGTAGATTCATGACAATATTGCCAGCAGCATGCGCCAAATCGTAACCCACTTTGCAGCCTTTGTTATGTCCCGCTTGAGTAATGGTCTGCATATCAAACACTTCGCCTGTGTAATATTGTACGCCGGGAAGCATAATCAAAGAAATTTCATCGCCTTGTTGTTCAATAAGTTTTAGGATATCTTCGGTGCGAATAGTCTCTTCGCCAGCTCTTGGTTTTAGCAATAATATGGAATCGGCAGGACTGTAACCATGAAATTTTATTTGTGATTCAACGGCATAATGATCCGATGGGAAAGCGTGTTGCTCAATCAATATTTTGTGTCGTTTGGCTGTGGGTTGATAAAAACTCACCATCATGAAATGTAGATTGGCAGTTAATGAGTTCATGTTTACTACTTCTGATGTTTTTGCACCAACAAGTTTTGCGGATTCTTCTGCTAAAAACTCATGATAAGGCATCCAAGGAAACTCTCCTGAGAAATGACCTTTAACCCCGAGCTTTTGCCATTGAGTCAATTCGTAATTCAAGTATTCGGCAGTGCGCTTGGGCTGTAAACCAAGTGAGTTTCCACACAGATATATTTCATCCTCACCATTGGCCTGTTTGGGGATATAAAACTCCTCGCGCATGTGAGCTATTGGATCTTGTGTGTCTAATTGTTGGGCGTATTCTAAAGTAAATTTATTCATGTGTTTTGTAAGGTGGGTTTACCCACCAGTAGTATTTTAACCTTTGTTCAGGGAATCTGTTTAGCCAATTTTAAATCGGGTCAGAGTCGATTTAGTTGTAATGTTGTCTATATTAATTAACCTTATTTAAATCGACTCTGACCCGATTTAAAATTAGTGGATACAAAACTGGACGGCTAGGTGCGGCATCCAATTCAAATGCTGGTAATTGCAAGTTCAAACAGTACAACCCATCTTTAATTGAGTCATCCACATAAATCATTTCAGTAATGGTTCTATCAACTCTTGAATCATCGTTAAGTAACCGCGAATTCGGTTCAACTTGCCAATAAATGTGGTGGTTGCTCAATTGGCCTTCGTCGAACATTTTGTCTACAGAAGGCATATCGACCAATAAATGTTTAATCCCTGAAGCTGCAATCCAACTCATCGCTTCATGGGTGAAAAAGACTGATTGATTCTTGTTGTTGTAAATACAGCTTGCCTTGTCTTGATTGTTGGGCAATGTTCTTATGACCAATGCTTCTATTTGGTTTAATAATTTGTCATCTATTTGGGCTTTTAAACCAACGAGATCTATCACTTTATCGGTGTTTTCTAATTCTGGCAAATAACAATCTTGGGTTTTGTTGCCAGCAACGGGAGTGAGTGAAATCACTTGGCAAATAGACATACTGTTGGTTAAGTTTCCTCCAATTGGGACGTTTTGATGCACAATATGCCCAACGGTTTCAGTGTGTGTTCCATTACAATGCGGAACCATCGTGATGCTATCAACATTACAACTGCCACCCCGTTTGGTATCTCCAATAAAATCACCATCTTGCAATGTTTCTTTGGTGGCAATTTCAGCCCCAAAATGATTGGGCTGTTGCTCATTAAACTTTAAAGGAATAGCAATGCTGATGGCTTGTTGAGTGCCCATTTCATAAGGAATGTCTGCAATGACTAGGTTTAATTTCATCTCACAAACATCTCTTTGTTCAGATTTAACCATTCCAAGGCACTGCCATGTAATAATCTGGCGGTGGTTTGTTCTGAATAATTCATCGAATGAATCAATTTACCTGGCTCAAGCTCACCCAACGGAAAAGGATAATCAGTACCCAATGCCAATTTTTCTTCGCCCATCAATTTCATTAAATATTGTAACATCAGCGGATCATGCACCAAAGTATCTAAATAAATTTGTTTTAGGTACTTGCGCGGATTGTGCGGGTTATCTACTGCCACCAAATCTGGGCGCACATGGTAACCATGTTCGATACGACCAATAGAAGCAGGAAAACCGCCACCACCATGAGCAAAAGCAATGCGCAGATTGGGCAAGCGTTCCAACACGCCGCCAAATATCATTGAGCACATCGCCAATGAAGTTTCTGCAGGCATACCAACCAACCACGGTAACCAGTATTTCTCCATCTGTTCTTTGCCCACCATGTCCCAAGGATGGACAAAGATAGCCGCGCCTAATTCTTCTGCGGCAGAAAAGATATCAAATAATTCGGGAGCATTGAGATTCCAATCATTAATATGTGAACCAATTTGCACGCCAGCAAAGCCTAGTTCATTGACACAACGTTCCAATTCCTTAATCGCTAATTTTGAATCTTGCATTGGCAGAGTTCCAAGCCCAATAAATCGTTGTGGGTACTGATTAACAATTCCTGCAATATGGTCATTGAGGATTCGCGATAAATCATAAGTGTGTTCAGGCTTTGCCCAATAATTAAACATCACAGGTACGGTAGACAGAACTTGTACGTGCACACCATGGCTATCACATTCGTGCATGCGTACTTCAGGCGACCAGCAGTTTTCTTGGATTTCTCTAAAAAACTTGCCATCAATCAGCATGCGCGCACAACCACACTTGTGGTGATCCAAATTTAAAAAACCACCATAACCATACTTCTTTTTTAAATCCGGCCAAGTTTTTGGCAAGATATGTGTGTGAATGTCTATTGTCAGATGAGTGTTTAGATTAGACATCGAGTTTATTCTCATTTGGCATAATGGTGCCGCACTTTTTACAAGTTCGGTTGTGTTCATCATTTAAAAATCGGTCGAACACAGGAAAGAAATCTTTTTCGATATTGGTCAGGTGAAAATACTCTTCGTACAATTTGTTGTCACATTTTTCACAAAACCACATCAAGCCATCTTTCTCTTTGGCCGTTCTTTTCCGTTCCACCACCAGTCCTATTGAATTGGCAAAACGCACAGGAGAATGGGGTACTTCAGGCGGCAATAAAAACACATCACCGGCTTTTAATGGATAGTCGACTTTCTTGCCATCTTGAATGGTCTTCAATAACATTTCCCCTTCCAGCTGGTAGAAAAACTCAGGGCCTTCTTCCCAATGATAATCACGGCGACCATTGGGTCCACCCACCACCATAACGATAAAATCACCCTGATGAAAGATTTCTTTATTGCACACAGGAGGTTTTAAAACATCTCGGTGATCGTCGACCCACTTGTTGAAATTAAAAGGGGCAATGGGCTTTGTTTTGTTTTTAAAGGGGTCAGTACCCTTAATGTTATTCGACATATCTTATTCTCCTTGTTCTGATGCATTAAGGGTGCTGAGCCCTTTAGAAACAGTAAAATCAGCAATACACTTTAACTCGATAGCAATCGGTGTAGGCAAACAGTTGATTTCAATAGTGGTTCTACAAGGTTGATTTTCGGCAAAATACTCAGCATAAATTCTA
>CAZLZZ010000129.1:0-9600 GCA_964564165.1 uncultured Alcanivoracaceae bacterium
ATATTCTCTCTAACCGCCAAAACTAAATACAAGAGTGCGGTAATTACTGCCACTACCTCTAGCCAGGATTGGACAACAAAGGCGGCTGTAATTTGTTGGGTTATGGTTAATGATTCCATTATTTTATCGCAGGGTGGGCTTGCCCACCAAAATAGTAAAATAGCTGGTGGAATCGGGACTTTAGTCCTGTTGTTTTAAAGAGTTTGGCGGGGCTAAAGCCCCGATTCCGCATGAGTCTTTGTTCAATTGGTAGGCAAGCCAGTACTGCGACACTAAATAAATCTCTGCGCAACTCCGCAATCTTTAAAAAAAGGGCGGACACACGGGTCCGCACCCTACAATTTTTGATAAAATTCAACATCAAAATTCAACATCAAAAGCCACACCCAAATGCCTAGGCGAACCCAATTGTGTGTATAACTTATTTTCAAAATTCGGCGGCTCTAAACCAAAAAAGAAACCACGGGTTGCGTATTTTTTATCGAAAATATTATTGCCCCACAAGGTTACAGACCAATTATTTTTCTCATAACCCACTCTTAAATTGGTCAATTGATAGGATTTAGATTGTTGGTTGTTTGAATCTGAAAAATAGAAACTGTCTTTGCCATTCAAGTCCAAGCGCGTAAAAAAACCGTTCAACAGATGATAATCAATACCCAAAGCGAAGTTGTAATTTGGTGCATGGGCCTGGTCTCGACCATCGAAATTGCCTTGCGTTGTAACAAAATCATCAAATTGTGCTTTTAGCAAACCCAATGAGCCATAAATATCAATATTAGAGTTCAACTGATAATTAAAGTCAGTTTCAATGCCATAATTGCTGCCTGTTGCAGCGTTGCCCGTGAAAAACACAAAGGTCAACGGATCATTGGGGTCGGTCTGGCGCGAGGTGCTGATTTGCATGTCTTTGCGTTTTGAATAAAAAGCCGATAGATTCCACTGTAATTGATAGTCTAAAAAATGGCCTTTGATGCCTGATTCTAAGCTCAACAAGGACTCCGGCTGATACTCTCGCAATTGGTCTGGAACACTCAAGGACAAATTAAACCCACCAGCTTTGTAACCTCGTGCCAAAGTAATATACGCATTTAGAGCATCGGTAACTTTATGGTTCAATGAAATTTGTCCACCCCACATGTTGTCGGTTGGCGATACCGCTATGCCATTGCTGTCTTGATAATTGGCGTTTCTTCTTTCGAGTCTTAAACCTGTTGACAAGGTGTTGGTATTTGATAACGCTGTATCAAACTGTGCAAACAATGCCACAGAAGTAGAGTCGAACTTACTGCTTAAATTTTTGAAGGCAAAGCCATTAAAAAACTCATTGATTTGATTGTCTTCTGTCATGTCTAATAAATATAGACCTACTAACCAATCAGTAGAACCATTAAAATATTTGCTGTTTTCATTCGACAGTAATCTAATTTCTTGCGACAGGTGTGTCCTTTTACGCAAACTGGCAGAGGTAAAATCATAAGGTGCAAATTCACCCCAGTATTCATCGTTGCCCCAATCGCCGTCAAAAGAATAATCAATATCGGCATTCATGTAACTTGAAATGCTTAAAATATCAAAGTTTTCTGCCTCGTAATTGGCACGAATGGCAAGTCCTGTCGAATCTTGGGCATCTTTTCCGGGCAAGTCCGCATGAGTAACAAAAGTATTTTCAGGGTTGAATGTATTAAAGCCATTGTCAATTTTGGCTTTTAACAAGGTGAAATTAACATCCAATTCATCATTGGCTTGCCAAAACAACTTGCCACGGGCGACAAATTCATCGCGTTTATTGGTGTCATTTCGATTTAAAAAATCATTGTAACGAAAGCCATTGGCGTTGTATTGATGGATGGAAAACCTATACGCCACATCATTGCTTATACCGCCAGTGGCGCGAAATCCCAAAGCACGGTCTCCATCATTGCCTATTAAAGTCTCTATCTTGTATGAAGCATCAAACTCTGGCGCCTTGGTTTTGACATAAATCAAACCCGCCAAACCATTGGCACCATAACGTGTGCCTTGTGGCCCACGCAATACTTCGATTTGTTCCACATCAAATAAAGTAGCGACACCACCAAGGGCAGAAAAATCAATGTCATCTACCACAAAACCCACCGATGGATTGGGAGCACCCTCGTATCCAGAACGTTCACCAATGCCACGGATCTGAAAGTAACGGGGGCGATTGGTAGCAGAAGACCAGTTAAGATTAGGTACCGTACCTAACACATCTTCAAAGTGTTGCGTGCCAGCCTTTTCCAAAACTTCAGAATCAAGTACAGAAATACTGTTGGAGGTTTCGATTAACAATTGATCGGTTCGTAACTCCGAAATGACAATGGTTTTATCGAGTTTGTGGGTTTTCTCGATAGATTTTTTGATAGATTCTTCAGCAAAAAGACTTGACGATAAGAAGATGCTCGTCAGAAGTATAGTTTGTTTTGATTTATTCATGGATTTTTACCTAATTTAAGTGATAAAAACCCGGCGACAGACGTTTTGGATTGGTGTTGTTGTTTCCATTTCCTACGCCGGTGCTAACCGGATCAGGTTCAAAGGGTCTGTAAATTTACATCTCAGGCAATCGCCACGCAATTGCCACCCCTAGGAATACGTGTATAATAGCAAAAATCATTACTTTTTCATAGGATAATCATGTTTCTACCCCGTTACTTTAAACAAACCGACACACAGCAAATGCTTGCTTTTATTGCAGAACATCCAATGGCATCAATAGTTTCAATGAGTTCAACTGGCTTGGTGGGTAACCACATCCCCATGTTGGTGGTGCAAAGAGAAGGGCAATATTATTTACAAGGTCACGTGGCACGGGTAAATAGCCTTTGCAAAGAGATTGATCCAGCTACTGATGTATTGGCGATGTTTATTGGACCGGATGCATATATCTCACCCAACTGGTATCCCAGTAAAAAAACCGATCCAAGAACTGTTCCAACTTGGAACTATATTGCCGTGCATGTAACGGGGGAAATTAATTTCTATAAAGATAAAAACTTGTTAAAACAACACCTGAAAAATTTAAGCAGTACACATGAAAAAAAAGTAAATGAATCGTGGCAAATATCCGATGCGCCAGATGATTACATCAACAAAATGCTCAACGCCATAGTTGGTCTAGAAATCAAAATTTCAACCATTAAAGGCAATACCAAAATGAGCCAAAACCATTCTCAACAAAACCGCGATGGCGTGATTAAGGGCTTAACCAACTTAGGTCAACAAGATGTGGCTGCTTGGGTGGAAAAACCTAACAAGTATTCAGATGAATAAGTTACAATTCAGCACCCAATTCAAATACAGTTCAATAATTCAATAATTATGTACAACCTTAACAGCGAGCCCTTCAAGTTAGAAAGAGATGTCGAAGCAATCATCGTGCCATCAGGTCAATCGATGAATTTGCCTGCAGGAACAGTTGGTTACATCACCCAATCCTTGGGCGGCAGTTACACGGTTTTTATCGATGGCAGCATGTTTATGATTTTGGGTCACAACGCCGATGCCTTGGGCAAAGAATCTTTGGCACTGCCTGTTTTAAAAGAAAATGCCAACCTAAAAGATGTCGAAGAAGCCGTTTGGAAACAACTGGGCAGTGTCTATGACCCTGAAATTCCAGTGAGCATTGTTGAGTTGGGTTTGATTTATGAATGCAAGGTCACAAAAAACCAATCCAATGGTTACGATGCCAACATCACCATGACTTTAACCGCACCTGGCTGTGGAATGGGTGATGTATTGGTCGCCGATGCCCAAACCAAAATAAAACTCATCCCTAACTTAGACAAAGTCGAATGTGAAATCGTTTTTGATCCCCCGTGGACTCAAGACATGATGAGTGATGTGGCAAAATTAGAAACGGGGATGTTATAAAAGATTGCTTGGTTATATGTGCTATACCACATATCGTCATTCTCGCGAAGGCGGGAATCCAGTTTTTTGTTGATGAACTATACAAACAATCTCTTATTATGCAGCAAATTCTTGTTCAACATCCCAACCTGGGAAAACAATAACAGCAGGATGACACTTTAAGGCTCTGGATAAAACTTTCGCTCTTTCCACGCCTAGCTTTACTCGGTTGTTTTCAATTGCTGATAGGGTTGGTTGAGGAATACCTGTTAAAAATGCCAGCTCGTTTTGACTTAACTCCTGAAGCTCACGAAGAATACGCAAAGAATCGCCAATCGATACCTCAATATTTTGTTTTGCTTTGTTAAAATCTTTCATGTTATTTTTTCCTGTAATCATGTGGTGTTATGCGAATGACTTTTACGTAAAGCTTTTCATCTTCAATTTGATAAATGACGCGGTATTGAATGTTTAAACGGGAAGAACGATAGCCTTGCCACTCTCCATATAACGGTTCATCATTAAAACCCTTAATCAATTTCAAACCTTCTAAGCCAGAAATAGAAACAATGTCTTTCCATTTCTCATATCGCATAAGAATATCAACAGGGGTTTTCTTTAACTGTTTGCTGACCTTCTTGTGTTCATAAACAATCCACATAGCAAATATAGTATATGTTTTTTTTAATATGTCAACAAAAGAGTGCTTCTTTTGTTAATAAGCATTGAACATATAAACAATCATCACTATATTGCAACAGTAATCAAACCAGTCATTCAAATGTTCACAGGTCTTATTCAAAGCGTTGGTCAAGTTGTGGGGAAACATCAAGTAGGTGGTGATTTTCAATTTCGTATTCAAACACATTTCACAGACATATCAGACATAGATTTAGGTGACAGTATAGCGTGTAATGGTGTGTGCTTGACTGTGACGGAATGGGTTGATGGTACTATTTCGGTTGATGTATCATTAGAGACCTTGTGCAAAACACAAGTCGGTGACTGGCAGGTTGGGTCTGCCATTAATCTGGAAAAGTCTTTGTGCCTAAAAGATAAACTCGGCGGGCACATGGTTTCTGGGCATGTAGATACTGTTGCCGAATGTGTAGGTATTTCTGCCAGTGCACGTTCGACTATTTATCAATTCAAAATCCCAAATGAGCTAGATAGATATATTGTAAAAAAAGGCTCGGTTGCCATCAATGGTGTGAGTTTAACGGTTAATGAAATAGAAGATTGTCTGATGTCGGTAAATTTAATCCCGCACACACTAGAACACACCAATTTAGGCCAGTTAAAAATTGGCGACAAGGTCAATCTTGAAATTGACACCATTGCTAGGTATGTTGAAAAGATGTTGCTACATTCTGAAATATAGAAACTATAAAAAACTAAATAAACCACAGAGGACACAGAGAACACAGAGGTGGAAAAGACAAATTGACGGGGAAATTATTGGTTGTGCATTGATGAGAATCTTAAAAGCCAGAAATGAAACATGGTAATGTTGAATTTACTCTGTGAACTCTGTGTCCTCTGTGGTAAAAAACAAAACCATGAACAATCTCCAAAAACCAAACGAAGTATCATAATGGTTATTGTGATGAATGATGAAGAACGTAAATATAAAAAAACTACGAACGATTTTAAAGAGCTTTTTAGTAACATAAAAAACGACAAATGGTTGACTTGATGGATAATAAAGAACGTAAAAACCAAAAACACAATTAAACCACAGAGGACACAGAGATGGGGGAAAACAAACTAAATGTAAACGAACTGTCAAAAGAATGGATTGGCGCTTATACAAAAGAAGAGCGCAATGGTGATGATTTACACTGGGCTGTTGAATGTGTTATGAATCTAACATATAAAAGTAACTATGATGATTTGTGGAATTTTATTAAACACACATACAAACAAGACATACCTCAAAAAATCATTTCAATTTTAGCAGCTGGACCACTGGAAGATTTATTATCAAAAGCAGGTGAGAAATATATAGATGATGTAGAAGAGTTAGCAAGGAACGACCCCAGGTTTAATTATTTGCTTGGTGGAGTTTGGCAAAATGAAACTTCAGCCGAGGTTTGGATGAGAGTCCTAAAAGCTAGGAATGAAGCATGGTAATATTCTTTCTACTCTGTGCTCTCTGTGCCCTCTGTGGTTAAATAACTATGAACGATTTTAAAGACCGTAAAAACCAAAAATACAATTAAACCACAGAGAGCGCAGAGGACACAGTGATGGAAGAAGACAAATTGACGGGAAAAATTATTGGTTGTGCCATTGAGGTGCATCGTGCTTTAGGCCCAGGCCTGATGGAGTCTACCTATGAAAACTGCTTGGCTCACGAGCTTGCTTTAAATAATGTTTCCTTTCAAAAACAGTTATCCATGCCAGTTAATTATAAAGGCATCAATCTTGATTGCGGTTACCGAATAGATTTATTCATTGAAAATCAAGTCATTGTAGAACTTAAAAGTGTAAAGAAACTAACAGCCATTGATGAAGCGCAATTATTAACATACATGAAGTTAGCAAATATAAAAACAGGTTTATTGATCAATTTTAATGTCAATCGTTTAATAGATGGGATAAAAAGATTTAAACTATAACCCTCTGTGAACTCTGTGTCCTCTGTGGTTAAAATATATAAAAAAACTATGAACAATACCAAAGAACTAATCCAAGACATCAAAAACGGCAAAATGGTTATTTTGATGGATGATGAAGACCGTGAAAATGAAGGAGACTTGGTAATAGCAGCCAATTGTATCACGCCAGAAATCATTAACTTTATGTCCATCCATGCCCGTGGTCTTATTTGTATGACCCTGATGCCCGAAAAATGTCAAGAGTTAGGCTTGAATTTAATGGTGGATAAAAACACCGCCCAATTGGAAACAAACTTTACTGTTTCTATTGATGCAGCGCAGGGCATTACTACCGGCATTTCGGCTTATGATCGCTACAAAACCATTATTGACGCGGTTAATGTTAATGCCAAGTCTGATGATTTGGTTGTTCCTGGGCACATCTTTCCATTGATGGCAAAACAAGGGGGTGTATTGGCGCGTGCTGGACATACCGAAGCGGGGTGTGATATTGCTCATCTGGCTGGTTTGACAGCGGCATCGGTAATTGTAGAAATTATGAACGATGATGGCAGCATGGCCAGGCGCGATGATTTAATTAAATTCGCCCATAAACATGATTTAAAAATTGGTACCATTGCTGATTTGATTGAATATAGAATGCAAAATGAATGTACTGTTGAAGTTAAAGAACAGTATGTTTATAACAGCCAATGGGGTGACTTTAAAGTAAAAAAATTCAATGACAAAATCAGCAATACGCAACATTTGGCCTTTGTTATGGGCGACTTAACCGAAGAGTCCGAATGTTTGGTACGGGTTCAATTCCCCAATTTTCTTCGTGAACTGCGCGGCACCGACTCAGGCGATGGTTATTGGACCGCCCAACGGGCAATGAAAACCATTGCCCAAAAAGGCAAAGGTGTTTTGGTCATATTGAATTTTAACCAAGCCGCAGTGACAGACTTTGATGACATTGGCAACAGCAGTCAAAGCCAGTATGCTTATCACAATGTGGGGGTTGGCTCGCAAATACTTAAATCTTTAAATGTCGGAAAAATGAGACTAATGAGCCCAGAATTGCGTTTCCCCGCACTGTCTGGTTTTGGATTAGAAATCATTGAATTTATTGACTACAAACATTGATGCTCCTTCGCAGGGATAACAAAATAGAACTAAAAAAATATGAAAAATACTATCGCCATTATTACAGCTCCTTTCTACCAACACATTGTTGGTGGGCTTTATCAAGGCGCTGAAAAACATTTAACAGAACAAGGCTTTAACATCGAGCGCATTGATGTGCCCGGCGCGTTAGAAATTCCTTTGGCTTGCCAGCTATTGGCACAAACAGAAAGTTATGTCGCAATTGTTGCTTTGGGAGCAGTTATTCGAGGAGAAACCTCTCATTTTGATCATGTTTGTGAACAATCAGCTCGGGGCATTATGGATGTTTCATTAAAATACGATTGTCCCATTGGCAATGGTATTATCACCGTTGAAAATGAAGCCCAAGCCATTGCTCGATCCAGTGATGATGGCAAGAACAAAGGTTATGAAGCGGCATTGGCTGCTGTTGCCTTGTTGAAACTGAAACTAAAACAAATTCTATGATTGACTTTATTGCCAAAGCAAAATTGCCAACGAAATATACAGACTTCACCGTGCATATTTTTTTACACAACAAACAAGAACATTTGGTGTTGACAAAAGGTAAGTTCAACAAAGGCGATGTTGTCTTAACCCGCGTACATTCAGAATGTTTAACTGGCGATGGCTTATTTTCTTTGCGGTGCGACTGTGGCCCACAACTCGAATTCGCCATGCAGGAAATCGGCAAAAAAGACCAAGGCATGATTATTTACCTTCGCCAAGAAGGCCGTGGCATTGGTTTGTTGGAAAAAATCAAAGCCTATGAACTACAAGACCAAGGATCAGATACTTTTGATGCCAATATTCAACTCGGACATGCTGCGGACAATAGAGATTATGACATGTTGGGCGAAGTATTTGGCTATTTTGGCATTAAAAACATAGATTTAATGACCAACAACCCCGATAAAATATCAGCCATTAAAAAACTGGGCATTAAAATCAATCAACGCATTGCCGTAAAAGTTGGTCATAACAAACATAACAAAGACTATATACAAACCAAGGTCGATAAATTTAAGCATTTTTAAATACTCCCATATCAAGTATGTTATCATTGTGTATTATGAACTTTGAGAACTGTGATGATTAAACTCTTTGGCTTTGGTAAAAATTTAGGATTAATTGATGCCAGCCCTTTTGTAACAAAAGTGCATGCATTTTTAAAAATGTCAGGGATCCAATACACAACCATTAAAGGACAACAAAACTTAGGTAAGTCGCCTAAAAACAAACTGCCCTTTATTGAACATGTCAATGATGAAGGTGGGATTGATAGAATGGGTGATTCTAGGTTAATTGTTGAATATTTAACACAAAAATATTCACTGCAGTTAGATTCACACTTAAGCCCAGAAGACAAAGCGAACGCTTATTTAATAGAAAAATCTTTGGATGAAAACTTGTATTGGTGTTTGGTTTGGTCGCGCTGGATTCATGATGACTCTTGGGCAGTAGTCAAGCCTGCTTTTTTTAAGGGCATTCCTTTTCCTTTGTCTGCGGTTGTTCCGAATATATTGCGCAAAAAAGTCAAAAAATCTTTGCACGCACAAGGCATGGGGAGACACTCAGAATCGGAAATCATAAATATCGCGGATCAATCCTTTAAGGCGCTGTCTGTTTTATTGGGCGATAAACCTTATTTTTACGGAAACAAAGTATCAACTTTTGATGCCACAGCTTATGCTTTTATTTCATCATTTACCCAAGCCAAATTGGACAATGAAATCAATAAAACGGCGAAAAGTTACGCCAACTTAGTGGCGTATGCAGACAGAATAAAACAACAGTATTTTGAGCAATGATTTTTGAAGCCATAAAAGCCATTCTGCTTGCAGGGCTGCCTATTGCTTTGATTTCGTATTATTTAATCTCTCTAACTAGTGGTTGACCGAAAAATCAAAATTCCCAATTAAATTTTGATTCCAACTGCTACAAAATTTTAAAAACTGAATTTCAATCACACTTTGAATAA
>CAZLZZ010000130.1:0-9564 GCA_964564165.1 uncultured Alcanivoracaceae bacterium
TGAATTTAGGTAAGCCTGAGGATCTCCACACCATGCTTGTGAACCATTTAATGGTCCATCATTGAGGATACCATCATAGGGATCGGTTCCCAATAACGAGTTGTCAACTTGAGTAAACGCGCCTGCATTGACAGAAATCTCTAGGATACCACCATCCCAACAACCACCACCAGCCCTAGATTCTAATTGCTGAGCATTATTAAACTGGAACGACAACGGTGACCTATCACTTGGTAAACTAATGATAGGTGAAGTTAAAAAGGTATCTGATGTCGAATCTTGGTCATCAACATGCCAATGTTGTGTAGAGCCACCTGGAGTTGGATTGCTAGTTGATAATGCCCAAGTGTCAGCGCCTTGATTTGTACCACTCGCCCAGCCTTGTGCGCCAGCTTCAAAATCATAACTTTCTAATGAGACTGTGTTTAAACCAGCAGGACAATCACCTGGTAAAGGCAATGTTGTAAAAGAAAACACACTCGATTCTGCATCAGTAATATTACAAGCAGATTGAGTTGCCACCTTCCAATAGAGTTGTGTATTTGAGGGTAAACCAATTGCATTGAAAGTTGTTCCTGCCACGATTTCATCTACTAACAATGTTGCAAAACTCATATCATCAGAGACCATCAACCTATAGCTGGTAGCATTAGTTCCAACATTCCAAGTAAAGATCGCATCAATAGCAACATTTAGCGCATTATCGGCAGGGGCTGTTAACGTAGTCGCAGAAGTCGCACCACCAGAATACAATACTGACAAATCTACAGTAGTGGATGCTGGCATTCCGCCATCCGTGCCATCTCCTTGAATGGTTAGTAAGTTTATACCAGTAGTTCCTCCTGCTCCCACATCAAAAGTAAACGTGGTTGATCCAGGAGTTGGATTGATTGTATTGTTGGCAAATGTAAAACCACTAACAAAAATAGGTGAACTTGGATTAGTCAATGCAACCGAGCCTGTGAAAACACCATTAGTAACTACATTAACTGTACTACCTACTGCATTATCTCCACTACACACCTCAATTGATGCATTATCAAGCGTTAAAGAAAAAGGATTTGGATCTGAACCAGCAATAGAAGTAACTCCAGTATTGTTTGGGTCCAGCCATGGTTTCAAGTTAAATGCAGCACCACTGCCATCATCCCAAGCCTCTGAAAACTTACCATAACAATCTAGCCCACCTGGGTTTCCACATGAAGCTGCTCCGCCACTCAAAAAGCCCACCAATAAATGCGTATCAGGATCCCAGATGCCCGAACCTGATGAACCAGGTTCTGTCGTTCCATCTTCCCAGTTATCTACTTCCCAATGAGAGTTAACACCTCCACCAATACAACTATTTGTCGTAATAAGAGCGTCAGTATTAAAACTTATGGCTTTTTCATCTACTCCAGGATGATGAATACCAACACTGCCATTGGGAACGACTCCAGAATTATCCCAGCCTGACCAATATACCCCAAAGGCTTCTGGTGGAGTACTAGAAAGCTCAACCAGCCCCACATCTACACCAGTCCTAGCAACCCTAAAAACAGACCCACTAACTGTATCCATTCTTGAACCACCACTTAAATCGCCACAATTAACAGACTCATAATTCCAAATGGTAACCATAGTTGCTGCATTGCCTGCCGTTACAGAACAATGTGCAGCAGTAAGAAAATAAGGAGTAAAGCTTCTTTCAGCATCCATAATCATGGTTCCTGTACAAGTATCTGTGCCACCCATTGTATAAGCGGCAACTGATCTAATTTCATCGCGCCATTGATCTCCAACTGGACATACTACATCATTGTTACAAGCCCCTTGTTTGGGTATCAAACCATCACCGTTGTATCTTTTAAACACATCTCTAAAACCTGTTGAAACTCTTGTTAATTCTAATTCAATATTTTCTTTCACATAATCAGGAACAAATAATTCCAAAGCAACATCACCGCCTGGCAAAGGTGCGGTCCAAAATTGCTTGTATGATTGATTGTCATTTGAAGTATAGGGACCATCATAATAAACAGGATCATCGGCGAAACTTAGCAAATATAACTCTACACCCTTAGGTAAATGGTATTTTGTAAAGCCGAAGTTAATATCGGTTGCATTTTTTGATGAAAATCTCAAATTCCATATTTTTCCACCAGGCACATTGGTCCAAGAACCATGAGACTTAGTAGTTATACTGGTGGTATTTGGTGTGGCAAATTTCAATGGTTTAGCACTGTAATCTTTGGGGGAATTTTTCAATAATAAATTTTCAACATTTACAGAGGGCAATTGATAAATTTCCATCTGGCTTTTATTTAAAATGTTATATAACTGGCTGGGTGGTTCTTTGCCTACTCTAGCACTTGCAATACTTGCCACCACTAAAAAAATAATTAAAATTTTATTCATTTGTTCTCTTTCCTCTTTAATTTAATTTAAATTTAATAATCAATATTCTGTATATCCCTCAATTACTGGCTAATTATTATGCAGGTGAGTATACTTAATACAATCATCAATTTCAATGATTATTAGCTCTGTTAGATAATATCCAAATTTCGATATAAAAAATACAACTTTAACACCACACATAGCACGTATAGTGGATGCACTATAATTCTGGTGCATATAGTGCCTGACCGAAAATAAAAAACCAATTTTTCAGCTACCGCTCTGAATTCTCGGACAAGCTATTAGAAAGGCATGCCTCCTGGCATTTTGCCTGCTAATTTACCCATCATTTTCATCATGCCTTTGCCTGAGAATTTTTTCATCATCTTCTGCATTTGATTAAATTGTTTAAGCATGCGTGTGACATCTTGAATTTCATTGCCAGAACCTGTGGCAATACGGCGCTTGCGAGAGCCTTTAATCAATTGTGGGAACTTGCGTTCTTTTTTGGTCATTGAATTGATAATGGCTATCATCTTGTCTGATGATTTATCATTGACTTGGTTTTTAACTGAATCAGGTAAATTGCCCATACCTGGTAATTTATCCATCATGGAGGACATGCCGCCCATATCATTCATTTGTTGTAGCTGTTCTCGAAAATCAAACAGGGTAAACCTGGCGCCTTTTTGAATTTTACTGGCCATTCTATCGGCTTTTTTCTTATCAACTTTGCGTTCAATTTCTTCAACAAGTGATAAAACATCACCCATACCCAATATACTTGAAGCAATTCTTTCTGGATGAAACGGCTCTAGAGCATCCATTTTTTCGCCCATACCCATAAATTTAATGGGCTTGCCAACAATTTCACGTACTGATAATGCTGCTCCACCACGTGCATCACCATCTAGCTTGGTTAATATAACACCAGTTAGGTCTAAAATTTCTGAAAATGCTTTGGCAGTATTGGCGGCATCTTGACCTGTCATGGCATCAACCACAAACAATGTCTCAATCGGGTTTAAACTTTTTTGCATGCCTTTGATTTCTTGCATCATGGCATCATCAATGGCTAGACGACCTGCTGTATCAACGATTAACACATCATAAAAGCCTTTTTTTGCAGCTGCAACAGCATTTTTACCAATAGAAATCGGGTCTTCTATCACTGATGAGGGGAAAAAGGCAGCTCCCACTTGTTCTGCTACGGTTTGTAGTTGTTCGATAGCAGCAGGACGATAGACATCTGCACTGACTACCATGACTTTTTTCTTTTGTCTTTCAATTAAATATTTTGCCAATTTCGCGGTAGATGTAGTCTTACCTGCCCCTTGCAAACCTGCCATCAGTATAACAGCCGGTGGTTGTGCCGATAAGTTTAATTCCTCATTGGTAGAGCCCAAGGTGTTGGTCAACTCTTCCTTTACAATTTTAATCAACAACTGATCGGGCTTTAAACTGGTTAAAACATCTTCGCCCAGTGCTCGGGTTTTGACTTGCTCAATAAATGATTTAACAACGGACAAAGCAACATCGGCTTCAAGCAAAGCAATACGTACTTCACGCATTGCATCCTTGATGTTATCTTCGCTTAATGTGGCTTGACCTTTTATCTTTTGAATGGATTTGGCTAAATTGTCTTTTAAATTATCAAACATCTGAATTTCTTTTCACTTGGTATTTTACGATACGTTCATTATAATACTTGATATGACTAAATCACAAATTATTATCCAATGCAAATCGTAATTATTCTATCCGTCTTGCTTTATTTACTTTGGGCGACTCCAAAGTCGCAAGTTCCCTATGCCAATTATTTAGGAATTATTGCTTGGCTATTACAAGCGGTACTTTGTTTTTACAGCTTGTTTAGCGAAAATGGTTGGAAATTACATATCGGCAATGCCATCTTATTGGTTTCTTGGTTATCTGTATTGATAGTAATGTTGTTTAAACTAAAAAGCGCATGGGTTAAAGTTCCTTTGGTGCTTTTTGTGATAACAGCCCTTTTTTTAATTGATATCAACCCAGTATTGAGCTATTACCATTACAAACAATTTTCTTGGCAACTCAATTTACACATCAGCTTGTCCATGTTGGCTTATTCCATATTAACGGTAGCTGCCTTGTTTGCTGTATCCTTGTTGGTTCAAATAAAAAAAGTTAAAAACTCACAGTTTGATACAGGCAGCAACTTATTGTCCATCATTGATGAAGAAAAGAAACTGTTTCAATTAATATCTCTGGGTTGGTTAATTCTCTCAACTTCCTTGCTTTCAGGCGTTATTTTTATTGATAACTTTATGGACCAACACCTGGGTCACAAAGTAGTGTTTTCATTGCTCGCTTGGTTGATTTTTGGTTTTTTGATTTTTGGCAGAGTAACTAAAGGTTGGCGTGGTGAAAAATTAATCCTGTTAACAATAACAGGCATGACTTTATTGGCTATTGGTTACTTGGGGAGCAAAATCGTGTTGGAGTGGGTTATTTAATGGAAGAAGTATCCCTGAATGTTTTATTTAGTATTTTAGTTATTCTGCTATTTCTATCGGCCTTCTTTTCTAGCTCTGAAACCGCATTAATGACCTTAAACCGCATCCGCCTAAAAAACAAAGCCAAAACCAGCAAATCAGCAAGACAGGCAGAAAAACTATTACAAAAACCCGACAGACTGATTGGTTTAATTTTAATTGGCAACAATTTTATCAATATTGCTGCTTCAACCATTACCACTTTTGCTGCTTTAAAGATTGCCGCAGATTATGAAATAAGCCCAGAAGCAGCTGCTGCTTACGGTACAATATTACTAACATTGTTGATATTAATCTTTGCCGAAGTCACGCCCAAGACTTATGCGGCCTTGCACCCAGAGCGCATTGCATTCCCAGCATCTTATGTCCTTACTCCCTTGCTCAAAATCATGTATCCCTTGGTTTGGGTAACCAACTTGTTAACCAATGGTATTTTGCGTTTACTGGGTGTTTCTAAGGACGCAGCCGAAAAAGCTTTATCGCGTGCAGAATTGCGTACATTAATGATTGAAAACAACAATTTAAAACCAGATACCAAACAAAAAATGATGATCAATGTGCTGGATTTAGAACACATTAATGTAGATGACATCATGGTTCCGCGCAATGAAGTGGTTGGTATTGACATCACCGATAACTGGGATGATATATTGCAACAACTGGTAGGAACCTATTTAACCCGGCTGCCCGTTTATAAAGAAGACTTAAACAATGTTATTGGTGTCTTACATATTCGAACCATTTTGCCACAATTATCAAGCAACACTCTTGATTTAAAAGGTTTGTGTGCGGTACTAAGAAAGCCTTACTTCGTTCCTGAAGGCGCTAATTTAATCATCCAACTCAAAGAATTTCAAAGAAAAGAACGCCGTTTAGGCTTAGTTGTAGATGAATATGGCGACATACTGGGCTTAGCTACTTTGGACGATATTTTAGAAGAAATTGTTGGTGATTTCACCTCAGAACCAAAAAATCGTGGGCGTTCCATCATCAAACAATCCGAAAACGAGTACAGCATTGATGGCCGCATACAATTGCGCTCACTCAATCGCCGCATGCAATGGGATCTGCCTTTAGAAGAAGCCACTACATTGAGCGGATTAATCACCGAACATTTGGGAAATCTGCCCAATAAACAAACCTCCATGAAAATTAAAAACTACGAAATCACCATCATAAACGTCGATGATGATAATGTGGTTAGAAAGGCTTTGGTTAAGAAAGTGGTTGAGAAAGCCAGTTAGACTTATATTTTCGAGGGTGTAGCATAATTTAAAATTGAGTTTTAAACATTATTAATTTATTTGGAAAATACAATGAAAATACAATGGCTGTCCCTATTAGACATCAATTAACTTGACCGGCTGGAAATCAAAAACAATTATCGCACAACGGCACGGCGTACACAGCGAAAGATAAAAAACAATTGTCCGCAGATGAGGGCAGATAGCGCAGATGAAAAAATCGTAGATTTGATTCCATCGAGCGAGTTTATAAATTTTTCATCAATAATGGACACGTCTAATACACCTCACCGTGCCTCTTTACTTCGCGAACTTAAATAAAGATGGGCGAATTACCGTAGGTTGGCGTTGAGGTACGAAACCCAACAACAGACCACCACTAAATTCTTAAACAAATATGGATTATATTAAAACACACATCCAACTCAACTGATTGTTAAACAAGTAACCGCACCTTTTCTTTAAAATCAAGAGCAATTATCGCACAACGGCACGGCGACACAGCGAAAGATAAAAAACAATTGTCCGCAGATGAAAAAATCGTATTTTTGATTCCACCAAGCGAGGATAGTTGTCGCCAAATCGGTCACGTTAATTGTCATCTAATACATCTTTGTATCTTATGGATATGGGTATTATCTAATATTTGACTTGGCAATTTTTATCCAATGTTTTTCCTTCTTTTGGTAAAACTTTGGTGCAAGCTTACTGCGGTTAATTGTGTCATTAAAAACCTGCTTGGCTTTTTCTTGACTGCCTAACTGCAAGAGCAACAAAGCATACCTGATACGTCCTTCTTCTCCAGGATAGTTTTCAGACACAATTTCGTACTCTTTTATGGCTTCATCAAAGCGTTCAAGTAGTTCTAAGCTGCGCGCATAAAGCAAATGACCATCGGTAGAAGTATATTTGGGGTTGAATTTTAATATATCATCTAAAGTTGTTAATGTTTTGTGGTATTCTTCATTAGCAAAATAGGCTTGTGCCAGTTTAAACATAGTATCAGAATCACCTTCACCCACTCCGGTTAAACAAGATTGGTATAACTCTATAGCGTCAGTTGCCATTTTGGCTTCTAAACATTCGTCGGCTAATTTTTGTTTGTTTTCCAAGGTATTGGCTAATTCTAATTTAGCTTTCTTTTTACGCAATTCTCTTTGTGGGTCGATTGCTTTGATTAATGAATTTTTTGCCACATGTACGGTTCGTGATTGTCCCATTTCTGGCAATATCTGGGTGAAAAAATACATACCCACACCTATACCAGGCAAGAACATGATAATGTACACCCAATAAGTTTCACGTCCAGTTTTGACCACATGAATGGCAAAAGCTAATTGTACAGTGAATGCTAGTCCGATAAATGGCATAAAAACTCCAATAGTGTTTCTTCTTGTTAAACCCAGCCAGATTCACCATCTCACCAGAATTTGTTTTTATAAATTGACCCTCTGAATTTTACCTCATCCCATATATAGCGACAAGCTTTAAAAGTAAAACAATACATCAACACATATTAGTGAAAAATCTGACTCAAACCAGCTCTCGCTACGGTCCCCTATTCTCGGACAAGCTTCCTAGGCAAGCCCATAACCATGAAGATTGCGAATGAAATATACAACGGAAGCCAAATAGTCATACTTGAAGTTGACAGTAAATACGCCATTAACATCTGCATAATTGCAGTAATGACAATGCCGATACTACCGATAATAAAAAACGTCTTTCTATTTTTCATGATAATTTCCTTAATTAATAAAACTACAGTTTAATGGATAAAATATTAATTACTAGCTTATAACGCCTTGCTCAGCGGCAGGCTGAAGTGGCGGTTTTTTGTGTAAAATGGAGCTTGCGACATACACAAAAAAACGACGCTTTAGCCTGTCCGCTGGAGCATTTTGTTATATCTTTATACATTTCTAGCGATCATCAATATTTCATCCGCAGAGTATAGGTTCTTGATAGTTGCTTCAACTTCTGCCCCTAGAGTTTTCTTATAAAGTTTTTGCGAATGATTATCTAGCCTAGTTGTAATAGTGATATGCTTTAAAATTGAATGTTGTTTAGATAATTGAGATTTTACCAAGGGTAATGAACTCTCAATTAGCTCCTTCCCTATTCCTTGCGCATGATATTTTTGTAGAACAGCTATTTGATCTAACTCCAATACAACTTCTGGACGAAAACCACTTTTTTGCGCCCAAATTATATAACCAACAACAGCTTTATCTAGAACTGCCACATAGCAAAGTATTCGGGGAAATGCTTTCAGGCTAGAATCGAGCCATTGGTACGAAAAGCGTTGTCGAGTAAAAGCTTCTTCGTGAACAACAGAAGCTTCCTGCAAGTCTCCCAGCTTCATGAATCTAATCTTCAATTAAAACCTCCATTCCCAGAGAGACATAACACATTATTAATGTATTAATCATGCATGATATTAAATCATAAATCCATAAATAATACAAATTTTTATTATTTTAGCGATTTAAGCGTATTGTCAATCCAAAAACAAAAATTTTATATACGCTGAATTCTGATATAGTATCATTTAGATGGCATTATCGGAATAGATTGTTAACTAATGCAGTATTATTATATATAGTGCTTGATAAAAAAACTTTGCGCTCTTAGCGTCTTCTTTACAAACTTTGCGTTATTAAAATATCTCTGTGCAACTCTGTGTCTTCTCAGTGAACCTCTGTGTTAGTTTCAAATTAAAACAAACGCAAAAAATAAGTTGGGCTGGAAGTCAATTAAGCCGAGTAATAAAATTATTAACCGAAAATAGAACTAATTGCTTCAGCTATTCCTATAACAATTGTAATAACACCTTCAACAATCATTTCAACGAAGCCACCAACTATCCCCATTAGACTATCTCCAGCTACGACACTAGGCCCAGCCAACCCTAATATAGCTACAGCTATTATCGATCCTGCGTAATAGTTGAAACCAGCAAATCCAACATATACCAGGGAAACAATGAGCATCATCGAACCCACAACTGCTATAAATTTAATTTTCAGTGGCTTTTTTTCTCTGTCCTTCATTTTATTCTCCTCAAGTGCAATTTAGTAATGCCTATTTGAACAGTATTTAAAATTTACCATATCTATTTTTAAATAACATGTTATTAATCTATTGCCCCATATATTGTCAATTTAAAAAATCAATTATAACACTTTTTTTAAACGTTTTTTCAGGTTACTCGGAGGATTCATCGCCATGGCTTTATTAAATGATTGTTGAGCCAAATCATCTTGTTTCAAATGCTGATAAATCAAACCAAGTCTATAAGTTGCCCATGATTTTTTAGGGGCATTTTTTATATCATCAAAGCTTAAAAACTCTAAATAGTGCTTGACCGAAAACACATAACACATTGATATTAAAGTGATATTTCA
>CAZLZZ010000131.1:0-9265 GCA_964564165.1 uncultured Alcanivoracaceae bacterium
GTTGGGTTTCACTGCGTTCAACACCAACCTTGTATCATTCAAATGTGTGTAAAAAACCACAAGACTTTATCGCTTCCAAGCATAACTAAACTTAGCAAAAAAAGTTCTGTTGGTTGTGATTAAATCAATATTTTGATTTTCAATTCCACCATCAGAATATCCCAAAAACAACAAAGTCTTTGGGTTGACTTTATAAGAATAAATCAATTGATTGCTTAGCCTTCTAGAGTGTGAATCAATATCAAAATCATACAAGGAGGTGTCACGATTAATATTGGTATTTATGACCGATAAACGCAACCGTTGGCGAATATTGAACTGATAAGAAAAGCGCAAATCTGATTGATTGGCAATAAACACATTGCCTCCATCTCGGCTTAACTTTCTAAACGAATGTCGCAAATTCATGCTGAAATGTTTACCTAAATTAACATTGGCAAATACATAAGCACCTGTCCTATTGGTAATCTTTGAGTTAGTAAAATCAATGCTGTCCCCAACAGCAAAGCCAGAGCCCAGTTGCCAGCCGGCTTTGGGTTGAAAACTGGCATCAAGGCCCAAACGCGTTTCATCAAACAAAATATTATCCCAAAGCCGTTGTCTTTTTACAGCGTTGATGCGCATAAATGACTGTTTTATTGCATTGATATTGAAGTTTATTTCTAATTCTTTTTCCAATAATAGGCCGTTTTGATCATGTGTTATATCCCAATCTGAATAGACACTCATGCGAGTCCACCACTTGTTTTGATCATCAGCAAGCCATGTTCTCCGCGCACCAATGACTGATTTGTTAAACCCCACTTGACGAATAAAACCCAAATCAGCACGAAAATCATCATCGTAATCGACGTGCCTAACCTGATAGAACCATTTTTCATCCCTGTGGCGATAAACAATTTTAAACGCATCTCCGGAGATATTCTTTTCTAAATCAAAATCATCCATTAAACTTGGTGAATTTTGTGTTTCTGAGCTTGTATATTGAACATTCAACGTATCTTCATCTGATATTCTATAAGAGGTGTCAAAAGAAATAACGGTATTGTCGTAGCCTTCAGAACTTCTGCGCGTAACCAGTCCACCAAAGGTCGATGAATTGCCAAAATCTCGGCGGTACCTTGCTGCCAAATTATCGCTTTCCTGTTGTAGACTTGCCAAGCCCGAACCAAAAACCCCAGGAATTAAAATATTGGTGATGGTATCGTCAGTATAGAAAAACCCATAGGCATTTTTATCACTCTTGCCGACTAAGCGAATGCCATAATCAGGATCCGCAACATTTCGAGTGTGGATTAGGTTCATGTCGGTTTTAAAGTAATCCGAATTTTCCAAAAAAAATGGCCTCTGCTCAGGAAAGAACAAAGCAAAGGTTTGGTTTACGTCCAATTGCGCGGAATCGGATTCTACCTGAGAAAAGTCAGGGTTAAACGTTGCATTTAAGGTCAAGTTTGAATTAATTCCCCAATTGATATCCAAGCTGGGTTCAACCTCATGCTCAATTTCAGAAAAGCCACCAGCTAAATCTTCTCGCTGCTGACGACTAATGGTAGTCAGACTGGCTGTTATCTCTAAATCCTTGCCACGTTGTGCATTTGCAAAGCCTGTGAACTTGTCTATTTGGCAGAGAAAACAATTGTTATTTCTATCCAATTCAGTGTCTCTTATCTGCTTGCGAACATCACGGGGATAGGATCGAAAAAAGCTGATTCCCCAGGTTTTATTTCCTTTAATTTTGGGCATTTGCAATTCGTTGTAAGGAATCTGGATTTCAACCACAAAACCCTCATCGGTAATTTTTCCAGCTGCATCCCAGATCGCATCCCACGAGTCATCCTCATTGTTACCCGAACGAATCAAGTCCATCTGTGCGCCCAAAGGATTGACAAAAAACTCCAAAGCGCGGCGTTCATCGTTGTAAGTATCTAATATTACACCGACAAAATCATCTTGATAAGCCGAGTCTCTATCGCGCAAATAGGCACGGATTTTTTCAGGATTGGGATCTTGCGCCTTAAACGCAAACACAATTGAACTGCCCCGATCTACAATATAAACCAGCGTCTTTATACCGGGATCAATATTCAATCCCGGAACAATTTCAATATTGACATCCACTTGTAAAGCAAATTGATAGATCTCATCATCCAAAATCCCGTCAATCACAACGGGTTTATCCACCAACGGCACTTGATAAGGTTCAGCAGAACCCACACACGTAAGAACAATTAACAAAAGTATAAAATTTTTCATGGCTGTATTATATTTTTCTATTTATAACGTTTCCATAGCCCAAAAGTAACAAATTAAATAGACAACCTATAAAGTTCCTTATAAAAATTTTGAAGAATTAACATGAACAAATTAAAGGAGTTGCACTTATGACTCAAATTCAGCAGGAACAAAGAATTTGATTTTTGATTATCTTTGTGCTCCTTTGCGCCTTCTTCGCGTCCTTTGCGTTGCACTTTTGATCTTGATCTTCCGCTGTGTGCGCTGCGCCGCTGTGCGATAACCTGCTTTTGATTCCCAACAAAAAACAGAGCTAAATTATACCACCATTGCCGATATGAGTTTTCACGTTGTGATTGGTAGGTGCGCGATTTATCGCGTTCATTTCTAGGTTTTATGGAGTTTAAAAAAAGACGCGATAAATCGCGCCGCTACATTTCACATCGTTGTTGACTCCAAGGCCTGGGTATAGTTTCTTAAAAGTGCTATTACAGGTCTCTAACCAAGCGAAATCCAATATAAGAATAGCCTGTTGCGGCTTTTAATTTTTCTGATACATCCAATAAGTTGGATTGTTTGCCACTGAACCAAGAACTGCCCATTGCAGTTGGTTTTTTACATGGTTCACCGTTGCAACTAATCCATTCGCTGACATTGCCCTGAATATCATACAACCCTAACTTGTTCTGAGAGAATGAAGCCACGGGCGCAGTATTTATAAAGCGGTCGTTACAGCTGTATTTGTCTTGCTTATTGCGCAATTTAATCGCTTCTGTCCCTGTAACATTGGCCGTTTTACAGGCTTCGAAAGTATTGCTCTCAACTGCTGCCAATAACAACCATTCTTGCTGTGTGGGCAATCGGTATCTGTTGTCTGTTTTGTCGCTTAGCCACTTCGCATAGGCACTGGCATCGCTGTATGAGACACATACAACGGGGTGTTCAAGAGTTTGGGTAAAATAGGGCTTGTTCCAAGTTTTAGTATTGAACATGCTACTGACCATGCCGCCTTTGTGCCTACATCTTGCTGGTGCTCTGTTGGTGGCAGATGCAAATTCAGTAAAATCTTCCACGCTGACTTCGTGGATTCCTGCTGCTAAAATATCGGTAATTAAGATGACCTCAACACCCATTTCATCCAACAATTTGTCGCCTATTTTGGGCCTGGCCTTGGCGGATGCCTCAAGCTTTAATTTTTCTAATAGTTCATCATTTGGAGAAAACAATTTAACCAACTTTGAAAGCTTCATCACTTGTTTTGCGGAAATATTGTCTGCCGACATGTCTATTGTTTTTATGGTTTGAAATAATGATTCAATTTGCAAACTGGCTTGTGAATTGAGGTTATTGGTCTTTTTATTAAAGATTTTTAAAGCCATAGCATGCTTTAAGGCGCTACCGAATTCTTTTTTACTTAGGGCTGAATATATCAGATTAAAATACTTCTTTCCTATATTTTCAATGCCTTCTATGGCCTTTGGATTGTCTGGCTGTAAAGACAATACTTCTAAAAATTGCTCTTTGGCATTGTTTTTAACTGGGCTGGAAAGTCTATAATCTTCGATATTCTGAAAAGCCATGGTCAACAATGATTCAATATCTAATTCTGTGCTTATTGAAGTTTCTGCTTGAATCCGATATGGGACAACAAGAAGCCCTTCTTTTTCTGCCGTGCTTTCAAGAGTATATGCAAATATACCATCTAAATTTAAGGCAGTGTTTTGGTTGAGGCTTCCATCTGTTTTTTTGTTGCCTATTGCGGAGGTTGTTGCTTCTTGATCCCTTATTGTACCATTCCCTTTTGAGATCTTTTCTACTGTTTGAGTTACTTTCTCTGTACTGGCATTTATCGGTTGTTCTTCCTTATAAAAAAGGTATGCAAAAACCAACAATAAACTTAAGAAACTCAATATACTTAATAAACTAGGAGCAAGCCATTTAAAATGTTTGCTGACATCCTTTGCTAAAACAACATGTATAGAGTTGTTGGTTCTTTGCAAACGACTAACAGGAATTTTTCCTAAAGCATTTTTTAACTCAGTCATAGACTGAAATCTATGGCTAGGTGCTTTCGCTAAACATTTGTCAATCAGCGGCTGCCAGTGTCGCATTTTTGATGACAATTTAGGAGGCTCCATACTTACATGATTGACCAGTATCGAAATACTGTCATCGGAATCAAAAGGCACTTGGCCTGTTAATCTTTCATATATAACGATACCCAAGCTATAAATATCGGTATGCACATCTACTTTTAGTGAGCGGGCTTGTTCAGGACTCATGTATTGAGCTGACCCAACAATTTGGTGCTCTTTGGTCATGCGGGTGCCATCTTTAGAGATTGCTATGCCAAAATCTGCAATCCGTACATTACCAAATTTATCAAACAATAAGTTTTCAGGCTTAATGTCTCTGTGAACGATACCACGTTCATGGGCGTAGGACAGTCCATCACAAATTGACTGCAACATGTAAATAAATTCTTGCTCGTCTTTTAGTATATAATTGGAAAAATCACCATGGTTAAGATAGGGCATGGTGAAATAAATTTCACCTTTTGAGGTTTGACCAATATTGTAGATGTTGATTATATTGGGGTGATCTAGGTGGGCAATGGTTTTGGCTTCGTGTTTAAATCTTTGCACATCTAAATCGCTATTTTCCACTTCCATCTTCATGACTTTTACTGCCACTTCTCGCTTTAAGGAAAGCTGTTCTGCCAAATAAACCACAGACATACCCCCTTCGCCAATCTTGCTGATAATTTTCAAGCCGGTTATTTTAAGGTCGATTAATTTAACTGTCCTAAGTGTTTTAAAGTCTAAACCCATTTCCAATATTGTGCTCTTTCCCAAATTGAGTCACTACATATTAATTGATTTTTCACAGTATTCCTAATTTTTTATATGATTTTTACGATTAGTTAAGTTTATTTGTTTCTAATCTTAACTATTTATAAAAAAACCATTCAACCTGTCCAAAGTTGGATCACTGATTATGCTAAATCATTTCATTATCAAAGTTATACATGGTAAAATCTGTACTATTTTAAATGCTTTTATACTGCCATGGATATTTCCAACTTAAGAAACGAATACGCTCAAGCAGGATTAAATCGAGAGGATCTGTCCCTAAATCCTTTCACTCAGTTCGATAAGTGGTTTAAACAAGCACAACATGCTCAAGCTGACGGGGTTAATGCCATGAGTCTTTCCACCGTTTCTGCACAGGGAGTACCCTCTTCTAGAACAGTTTTACTTAAAATTTACGATCAACAAGGCTTTGTTTTTTTTACTAACTATAACTCAAAAAAAGCCCGAGATATCGAGACAAACCCCAATGTCGCTTTGCTGTTTCCATGGTTAAGCTTAGAAAGACAGGTAAGGATTACAGGCCAAGCACAAAAAATCAGCAAAAAAGAATCTTTTGCTTATTTTACATCGCGCCCAAAAGACTCTCAATTGGGTGCTTGGATTTCGCCTCAATCACAAATTATTGAATCCAGAGACTTTTTAAAATCTAAGTTGGCAGAAATGAAAGCTAAGTTTTCTAGCGGCAAAATTCCGTTGCCCGATGCCTGGGGTGGCTACCGCATTGTTCCTACACAATTTGAATTTTGGCAAGGCCGTACCAGTCGCTTACATGATAGGTTTCTTTATCAAAAGTGCTATCAAAAAGACAACCAAAAGGACAAACAAGACTGGCAAATTAAAAGATTGGCTCCATGAGGAAAGTTTATCACAGTAACACAATTAAAGCCGCAGATGAATTATCTGCGAAACACCTGAAAATTACTAGTTTTGAATTGATGCAGAAAGCCAGTTCAGAGATGTTTTCATATTTACATTCTCACCATAAACTATTGGTCGTAACAGGAGCAGGAAATAACGCAGGGGATGGTTTTGTTATTGCTACTTTGGGATTAAATCAAGGCAAACAGGTAACAGTATGGAGCTTGACTGACATTGATAGTTTGCCCGAAGATGCTAAACAAGCAGCTGGGAATTATTTATCCGCTGGTGGTATTATTATTACTCAACAACCCATTAACTCTTTTGATTGTATTGTTGATGCTATTTTTGGCACGGGTTTAAACAGAACCATTGCTGGTAATTTTGCAGCAGCGATAGATTGGATCAACCATCAATCCAGCCGTGTTTTTTCCGTTGATATTCCATCGGGATTGGAAGCTGACACGGGCAATATTTTGGGGCGTGCTGTAAGGGCTGACATCACGGTTGCGGTTATTTGTTACAAGATGGGATTATTAACCAACAATGGCAAAGACCATTGTGGTCAATTATTTTTGGAGGATTTAGACATTTCAGACAGACTCTTGCACTCTCTTGAAGCCAAGATAACAAAGCTAGACCAATCAATCTTATCCAACAAGAATTTTGAACACCTGCACAATTCTCATAAAGGCTCTTTTGGCAAGGTCTTAGTGGTTGGAGGGCATGATGGGATGTTAGGGGCATTGATTTTGGCTGGCCAATCGGCATTATCAAGCGGTTGCGGAATGGTCGAGGTTGTCAGCAATACCGAACAAGCTGTAATGATTTCTATACACTGCCCCGAACTCATCACTGCCAACAACATAAAGGCCGCACGTTTTGTATCAGATACGGACGTGATTGCCATTGGCCCAGGACTTGGGCTAAATCAACAGTCCAAAGATGTACTTAACCACTGTATTAACTTAGGCAAGCCCATGGTTATTGATGCCGATGCTATATCACTTATTGCCGACCAGCCCACAAACCTGCCGAACAATAGCGTATTGACCCCACATCCAAAAGAAGCTGCCCGATTGTTGGCAACGGATATTGCCAGTATTCAATCAGATAGAGTAGCCGCAGCTCGAAAAATTAGCAAAAAATACCAAGCAACCGTCATTCTAAAAGGCTCAGGTACAGTGATTGCCGATACAAATGGCGAAGTCTTTATCTGCCCCTTTGGCTACTCTGGCATGGCAACAGCAGGCATGGGAGATGTATTAACAGGAATAGTTGCAAGTCTAATGGCTCAAGGTTTTCCACCATTACATGCCGCAAATTGTGCCACAGTTTGGCATGCTCTTGCTGCCGAAAATTGCCAAAAGGGCAATTGTTTAATCGCAACAGATGTTATTAAGCAACTACATAAGGTTATCTAATGAAAAAACCCAATATAAAAATTGATATTTCAGAGTTACAACAACTCGATGAATTTGCAAAAACTTTTAGTCAACAACTCATAAAAGGCGACTTAATTTTCTTAAGAGGCGACCTTGGAAGTGGCAAAACTACTTTTACACAGATGTTATTGAAACACTTAAATTATCAAGGCCGGGTAAAAAGCCCTACTTATGCCATTTATGAAACCTATCAATTGCCAAAATTTACATTGATACACATGGATTTGTACCGAATAAGCAACCCCGAAGAACTTTATTATTTAGCCATAGAAGAAATTATTGATGAGGAAAATATTGTGGTTATTGAATGGCCAGAAAATGGCTATGGCGTTTTGCCCAAGCCTAGCAAGTTACTTGGTTTTGAATTGATTGATGCAGAGAAAAGACTATTAACTTTAGATACTACATAACAAAATCATTGTATCTCTATGATTTTTAACATTTATTCTTGTATTTGTATAAAAACACCTTTAAACTTTAATACCATGAATATTCGATTAATTGTACTGTGTACCTGCCTGCTGTCTCAAATAGCTGTTGCCAGTACAAAAGTCAAAGATTTAAGGGTATGGACAAGTCCTTACAATACCAAGGCTGTGATTGATTTGTCAGATCAGGTGAATTATAAATTATTCCAATTGTCCAATCCTCCGCGGGTGGTGATTGATATCGAAAATACGGTTCTTGATATAGAACTAACACTGAAAGACAACCCTGTCATCAAAAAATTGCGCAATGGCAAGAAAGGCAAAAATACCTTGCGTTTAGTCCTGGATTTATCCAGCGAACAAAAAGCCAAAAGCTTTCTTTTAAAACCAGCCAAACAATATGGTCACCGATTAGTCATTCAGCTAGATAGCCCAAAGATTAAAAAGAAAACCGTGCGGCAAACCCACAATAAAAAAGACCGAGATGTTATTATCGCTATTGATGCTGGTCATGGAGGAGAAGACCCTGGGGCTATTGGAGCATTAGGAACACTTGAAAAACAAATCACTTTACAAATTGCTAAAAAGCTAGCTAAATTGATAGACAAAGAACCAGGCATGAAAGCAGTTCTTATCCGCTCAGGTGATTATTATATTGCAGTACGTAAACGCTATAAGTTAGCCCGTGAGCATTATGCTGATTTGTTCGTTTCAATTCATGCAGATGCATTCACTGACCCAAAAGTACACGGCATGGGTGTCTATATCCTTTCAGAAAAAGGAGCAACTTCTGAAGCCGCTAGATGGTTGGCTCAATCAGGAAATAGTTCGGATTTAGTGGGTGGTGTAGTATTAGAGGACAAAGACAATATCCTTGCTAAAGTATTATTAGATTTATCACAAAACGCCACGCATGAAGCCAGCTTAAAGTCAGCTAAAAAAGTATTAGAATCATTAAGGCTTATAGAGAAACCACACAAAAATTATGTGGGAAAAGCCAATTTTGGAATGTTAAAATCTCCTGACATACCATCAATGTTAGTAGAAACTGCGTTTATCAGCAACCCTAAAGAAGAAAAGAAATTAAAGACCAAAGACTTTCAAAAAAGACTAACCAATGCGATAAAGAATGGCATAAAAGCTTATTTTTACCAATCACCACCGCCAAACACTTGGATAGCAAACCATGTAAAAACCACAAAACACACTGTATCTAGCGGAGAAACATTAGGTGCAATTGCCCAATCATACAAAATTTCTATGAATGATTTAAAACAATTAAACAACAAAACCAGCAACAGAATTTTAATCGGAGAAGTTTTGATTCTACCAAAAATCCTCCCTTAGCAGACCTCCCAAGTCTTTGGGAATAATTTTAACCAGTCTTAAAGCAAATTTTTTAATTAAAAAGAACTCATATCGGGTAGTT
>CAZLZZ010000132.1:0-9234 GCA_964564165.1 uncultured Alcanivoracaceae bacterium
GGCTGAAATTGTGATATTATCAGTGGAATTTCGGATTAGTTATGAATATGGTTCACAATATTTTAAAACAATAGGAAACACTTATGAGATACCTGACAACGCTTCTATTCAATTTGTTTTCTCAGAACGAAGAGATGATGTTGCCCAGAAACTAACAGTTATACATAGCAATTTTGTCGAGCCCACATATGATAGAAAAGAAAAAACAGATTTTTCTAAGCTAAAATTAAGTGACTATACTGGAAACTTTTATAGTCAAGAGTTAGATGTCACGTATTTACTCTTTTTAGAAGATGGGAAGTTAAAAATGAAAGTGGCCAATTACCAGGCTCAAAAACTAACTCCGCATGACATTGACACTTTTACCACAGAAGGTGGCTTGGCACGTTTCAACAAGTCAAATGGGGTCATAAAAGGTTTCGAACTAGATGCCGGTAGGGTCACTAAATTAAAATTCGAGAAAAAATAAAAGGGATTGCTGTTATGACTCGAATTCTGTTTTTTTTAATTTTAGTCGGTTTGCTGGGAATGGCTTGCCATGCCAGAGAATATACCCGCCAAGATTCATTAAGGGGGTCTATCACCTCAGAAAGGGAGTGGTGGGATTTGTCTTATTATCACCTTGATATTGCGGTAGATGTTGATAAGCAATCTATTTATGGGTCCAATACGATTGGGTATAAAGTATTAAAGCCCAATCAGGTTATTCAAATTGATCTCCAGCCTCCGATGGAGATATTCAAAATCACCCAAGACGGAACAGAATTAATTTACAAGCAAGATGGCAATGCGTATTTTGTTGAATTAAAAAAAGATCAAGTACTGGGCACTTATAATGAAATAATAGTCCAATATGGTGGAAAACCAAGAATCGCTCCTATGCCCCCTTGGGACTCTGGAATGGTTTGGGAAAAAGACAGTCAGGGTAATGATTTTATTTTTAGTATAAGTTGGGGTATAGGCTCAAGTCAGTGGTGGCCTTGCAAAGATCACATGTATGATGAGGTGGATAATCTCAAAATCAGTATAAATGTACCAAATGGTCTTGTAGCTGTAGCCAATGGAAGATTGGTTGGTGTTGATAAGAAAGAAAACAAAACCAATACATATCATTGGGTCGTTTCAAATCCAATAAACAATTATAGTGTCAATTTTAATATTGGGAACTATGTTAGTTTTTCAGAAGTTTATAATGGAGAAAAAGGACCATTAGATTTGAATTATTATGTATTAGAACAAGATTTAGAAAAAGCCAAAAAACATTTCAAACAAGTACCCAAGATGCTTAATGCCTTCGAACATTGGTTTGGAGCTTATCCTTTTTATGAAGACAGTTATAAACTAGTCGCTGTCCCATATTTAGGGATGGAACACCAAAGCGCCATTGCTTATGGAAATGGATATCAAAATGGCTTAGATGGAACTGATATGTCTAATACAGGTTGGGGGGATAAATTTGATTTTATTATTATCCATGAATCTGGCCATGAATGGTTTGCAAATAATATTACTTCCAAAGACATTGCCGATATATGGATTCATGCATCTTTTACTACTTATTCAGAAGGTTTGTTTGTTGAATATCACTATGGAAAAGAAGTAGGGAATGATTATCAGATTGGTTTAAGAGATAAAATAAAGCATGACAAGCCTATGATTGGGGAATATCTAGTAAACGATCTAAGTTATACTGGAGACAACTATTACAAAGGTGCGGCAATTTTGCACATGTTGCGTCAAATTGTGAAAGATGACAATAAATGGAGAAAGGTTTTGAGAGGGTTAGGTAGTGAATTTCATCATCAAACAGTCACCACTAAGCAAATTGAAAATTATATATCCAAAGAGACTGGATTTGATTTGAGCAGTTTTTGGAATCAATACCTTAGAACAACACAGATTCCTGTGTTTGAGTATTATTTTGTAAAAGGAAAATTGTCTTATAAGTGGACCAATGCACTTAAAGAATTCACAATGCCTTTAAAAGTAACGCTTAATGGGAAAGAAGAATGGCTTTACCCCAAAACCAGTTGGCAGAAAATGGACATAAGCTCAAAAGAGTTAACTTTAAAAGTTGATCGTAATTATTATGTGCCTTCTTTTTTGAGTAATCCTAATTAATATTTCAATTAAGCCAATGGTACAATGGTAAGCATCAACCCAAGTACACCCTACAATTAAATTGATTAAATTCTGTCTATCTGATAACAGTTATATTAACTGCACTATAGAGGTCGGTACCGAATGGCACTAAGTTAAGGTTATTTAGCTTGATTTTAAATTTAATGAAGAGTGCTAAAAACATGGGTTTTATGCGGTTTTCAAGTATACAAAAGCGGTTTGACTTAACAGCATTCGATACTAGCCCTTTAAACGCAGACCCTTAAACCTGCCACTGGTGGTTTTAGACACCTTAGATATTTTGACGAAAACCTACAGAGAAGAAAATGAAAACAATGAAAATATTAGTAGTATATATAATGACTTTAACTCTAAACTATTCAATTGCGGGGACGAATGAGTGTGAGAGTTGGAAATTAAATTTGTTAAAGTCCAAGAGTGATATTGAGCATAATTTAGGAGAAGCAATTGATTTAAATAAAATATTTACCAAAAGCCCTACAATATTAAATAGCAAATCAACAAATGTAATGTCCCATCTTTATGTAAAGGGTTATAAGATTGATGTTTTTATGGATAAAAATAAAGAAGTTAGTCTTTCGGATGAAAACTTTAATGGGAATATGGTTTATTTTGAAAACAAAGAATTTACTATTGCTGGCAGTATATTTGACAGAAAATCTCTAGATGTCTTAACCTTTGAAGATATGAAAATATTAACAAGAGATATGGGGCATCATAAAGATTATATGAAAGCTATTAAAAACACGAGGGTGTAAACTAAAGTGTGTAACTTCATTTTAGGCAATTTTAATTCTGCCCTCGAATTCTATCACATATCTGTTCAAGTAGGCTTCCAATTTCGTATTGGCATGGTCCATTTCTTGCTGTCCCCTTAACTCTTTCTATTATGAAATCACGGTTCTTGTGGAGATGCCAGCTTTCACAGGTATGACGCATTCAGAAATTTTATTATTTTATACTTCGTGTTCTTCATGCCCTTCATGGTAAATAGCTTTTGATCTTGGTTTATTTTGGGATTACGGCGCGTTAGGGGATTATTTCGCAGCTCCTGCCGCTCACCCTTTGGGTCGCTACGCGTGGCAAAACGGCTGTCCTGCCGTTTGGTGTCCGCGTCGTTCCTCCTCGCAATGACGGATGTTTTTTTGTAAATTGTTGTTCCTTCCTTTGTGTTCTTTGCGCCTTCTTCGCGCTCTTTGCGTTCCTTTTTGATCTTGATTTTTACCTTCATGCCCTCCGTGGTTCATAGCTTTTGATTTTGTTTTTACCAATAATCAAAGTAAAAATGTGACTAATTCTGTGGTGGTCTTTGATGAGAAGAGTCAAATTGATATTGACTAAAATGATTAAATTTCATAGGATGGTTTAATAGTTAAGAACCCTGAGTTTGGTTCCTGCTTCTTAAGTCAATGTTGGTATTAAGGGTTATATGCAAAATTTACTACAATACATTCTTCCGTTTGAGTTGCCACATCGATTTCCAGATGTGTCGACTTATCATTTATATAAAAAATGGGATAAACCGGCTAGACAAATTCAAATTGCAGCAATTACATTTTTAACAGCACTTCTTTATATCGTATTTAGCCTTTTGGATAAGTCTTGGGCGTCAGAGTCGGTACGAACAGTAATGATTCAAATTCATTTGTTTATAGTTGTACCACTTTTGTTTACGATAAGTTTTTTGGCCTTTAAAAAAAGATTTGTAACTATTTAGCGAGTTTAAACTCATTTATGTAAGTTGTTGATTTATAAGACTTTGAAAGCATGGATTCTTTCGGGAGTTTACATGGACGTATTTACGTGTCCTTATAAATCAATAACTTACAGCTAATTTTAAGAATACACTAAATAGTTACAAAGATTTTATAATATTGTAATACGGCTTCTGATGTTTTTCCCAGTTGCATCAATTATAGGGCATGTGTATATTTTGAGTCGGCTAGATAATTATTCGCCATTTATAACAGAAGGTTATTTGGCAGTTTTTTGGATTTTTATTGTGTCAGGTTTATCTTTCAGAAATGCATTGGTTTGTGCCCTACTTACATCATTAATTCTAATAGGTTCTGGCTTTTTCTTAATAAATGATAAAGATATCTATGCAATGCATGTATTCTGGATATTATGTAGTTTTTCTTTTGGATTTTTAGGTGCTTTTGTTTTTGACAAATCAAGGCGGGCAGTTTTTATGAGTCAGCAGAAATTACACCATTTGGCCATAACTGATGAGTTGACAGGCACTTATAATCGCAATCATTTGAATAGCGTCTTTCTGCAAGAGTTAGAAAAGGTTATTGTGACTGATAAAACTTTCGGCATATTGATGGTGGACTTGGATCATTTTAAAAACATTAATGATACATTTGGTCATGCCAAGGGTGATGAGGTATTACAAAAAGTGGCTCATGTATTATCAGATTCAATTCGTTCTTATGATACTTTAGTTAGGTGGGGTGGGGAAGAGTTTGTGGTAATTGTTGTAGATGTGGATGAAAAAGCAATTATTAGTTTATGTGAAAAAATTAATAAAAATGTTGAAGAAAACAACAGTGAAGTAGAATTAACAGTGACTGTCAGTATTGGTGCTACATTATTTCAAAAACAAGACACTCAAGACTCGATGATTTCTCGCGCTGATAAAGCTCTATACCAAGCAAAGGGAAAAGGTCGAAATGGTTATATTATTGCCAATTAGCAATGTGCAATTGAAGATCAAGAGCAAAAGAAATTTCACCTCAGCGGTCTTTGCGTGCTCTGCGAGAAACATGCTTTTCACCCTGTTTTATTTTGGGATTACGGCGCGTTAGGAGGTTGCCGCGTCGTTCCTCCTCGCAATGACGGATGTTTTTTTGTAAACTGTTGTTCCTTCCTTGAAATCTGCCGCTTCGTGCTCTCTGCGTTACGCCTTTGATCTGTCGCTGTGTTCGCCGTGCCGCTGTGCGATATTAGCTTTTGATCTTGACCTTTTAATCTGCGTCATCTATGAAATCTGCGGACAAATGCTTTTGATCTTTGCGTTATGCTTTTGTTTTGTTTAAACTGATGTTCTTTAACTTTACGTTGCGTTCCGGCATACCGAGAAAAATATTTCTACTGACTCACTAATCCGTATAAATAAATACATCTGTGAAAGTGGCATCTGCTCTAGAAAGGCTGCAGATATCTATGTTAAACGGGGTGTTGTATATATTGCTGGCAAACTGGCAACACTGGGCGATAAAGTATCTAGCGGTGATGTGGTCACTGTAAATGGCTTGATTGTTGAACCACTTGCCACTGACAAGGTGGTTTTTATCGTGTTAAATAAACCCGTTGGAATTGTCTGTACGGCAGAAAAAACTGAAAAACGAAATATCATTGATTTTGTTGGTTATGATTCCAGAATATTTCATGTAGGGAGATTAGACAAAGACTCTCAAGGGTTGATATTTTTAACCAACAAATGCGATCTGGTAGACAAAATTATGCATGCTGGTAATCACCATGAAAAGGAATACCTGGTGACCGTGAACAAAGAAATAACCGATGAATTTATTGCCGGTATAAGCAGCGGGGTTCCCATGTTCGGTGTTGTCACCAAAGAATGTAAGGCGGTTAAAGAATCCCAATATGTTTTCAGAATCACCTTGATTCAAGGACTCAATCGACAGATTCGTCGCATGTGTAAACACTATGATTATTCTGTTCAAAAGCTTGAGCGCGTTCGAATCATGCACATAAATTTGAACCAGCTAGGTCTTGCTACTGGTCAGTGGCGTGAGTTAGCCAAAGAAGAGCTGTCGGTATTGCTTCAAGTGTTGGAAAATAGTCCATAAAAGCGTTAACTTATTTCATGCCCTACATTTGGTTGATGCTAAGGTTCATACTATCTCAAATGCCTGGCTACCAATTCCAAATTATGCGGTTTGTATTTAACATCTTGCATAAGTATGCTTTGTTCGCCTTTGGTGAGTTCTTGGTATTGGCCTTTGCGCAGTTTTTTGGGTAAGAATACGCCGCCAAAACGCACACGTTTTAAACGGTTAACCTTGAGGTCTTGGGATTCCCACAGTCTTCGGACTTCGCGGTTTCTGCCTTCTAACAATACCACATGGAACCATTGATTGGACTCTCCAGCGCCTGCTTGTTGAATGTCGTTAAATTTGGCTTTGCCATCTTCTAATTCGACTCCATGGCGGAGATTGTCTAGCTTGATTTGATCAACTTCTCCAAACACACGACAAGCATATTCTCGGTCTATTTGCGTACTTGGGTGCATCATGTGGTTGGCAAATTCGCCATCGGTTGTAAAAAGTAACAAGCCTGTTGTGTTGATATCCAAACGACCAATATTAATCCAACGCTGTCCTTTGAGCTCTGGCAAATCGTCGAATACTGTTGGGCGGCCTTTTTCGTCGTTGCGGGTACAAATTTGTCCTAGTGGCTTGTTGTACATGATGATTTTGAAGTCTTGCTGTTTGCCTTCTATCACCCATTTGCGGTTTTTCCAGCTAATAATGTCGCCTTCAACCACTTTACAGCCCAATTCAACGAGCTTTCCATTCACATAAATCTGTGCCATTTTAATGGATTTTTCCAATTGACGACGCGAGCCTAGGCCGCTGCGGGCTAGGACCTTTTGTATTCTTTCGCTCGGCAATTCAATTTTAAAATCTTTGTTCTTTTTGTCTTCTTTTTTCATGGTGTATTTATCTTCTTTATTTTTCTTGGTTATTCTTCTTCGTTACTTTTGGATTGCTGTTTGAATTGGTTTTGAAAAGCTTTTTCATTTTCATCAGGCCTGGGTTCTAAATTGAGCCCTAAATCCAATTCTGGCATGATGGTTTCAATGTCCTTAATCTCAGCCAGTGTGGGCAAATCTTGTAAGGATTTCATATTGAAATAATCCAAAAATTCCTTAGTAGTCCCAAACATGGCGGGTTTGCCAGGCACATCACGATAACCCAGTACCCGAATCCACTCTCGATCCATTAAGGTGCGGATGATATTACTGCTGACCGCGACTCCACGAACACTTTCAATTTCACCACGGGTAACTGGCTGTCTATAGGCTATTAGCGCAATTGTTTCTAGCAGTGCACGGGTGTATTTTTTGGGCTTTTCTTCCCACAGTTTTGCTATCCAAGGCTGAAGAATGGTTTTGGTTTGTAACCTGAAACCATTGGCCACTTCTACCAATTCAATGCCTCGGTCTTGAAAATCAATACTCAACAGTTCGATGGCTTTTGCAATGTCATTGTGGGTGAGTTCTTGCTCTACAAAAAGAGACAGTAACCGTTTGACAGTTACCGGTTCCCCTGCTGCCAAAAGTGCCGCTTCAATGATGTTTTTTATTTGTTTAATTTCCATAACAGTATTTATGCAGGTTGTGCATCGTCATCCACTGCATTCTCTGCTGCCAATGATTTGATATAAATTTGTCCGTAAGTTTCATTTTGAACAATGTCCAAAACTTGAGATTTTAATAACTCTAAAACCGCTAAGAAAGTCACCACAACTCCTTGTCTGCCTTCTGCAGGGTTAAACAACGACTCAAATGTGAAAAATTTCTTGTCTCTTAGCGTATCCAATAAGTGTGTCATCTTATCACGAACACTCAAAGTTTCCCGTTCTATTTCATGGGATATTTTGAGATCAACCCTTGCCAATACATCTTTAAAAGCCATGATAATATCCCGCATATCCACTTCCGGTGGTGCGCTATAATTTTGTTTGTTCTCAACATGAGCAACAGCCACTGCATAGTCGCGAAATTCTCGTGGCATCTCATCAATGTCTAATGCCGCTGATTTAAATCTTTCGTATTCTTGCAAACGCCTGACCAATTCTGCTCTTGGGTCATCTTCTTCGCCTTCTTCATTGACTGGTTTGGGCAATAACATGCGTGATTTAATTTCTGCCAACATGGCTGCCATTACTAAATATTCCGCAGCCAATTCAAAGTCGAGATTGTCCAATAAATCAATATATTCAATATACTGATTGGTTATTTCTGAAATAGGAATATCTAAAATATTCAAATTTTGTCGGCGAATAAGGTACAACAATAAATCAAGAGGCCCTTCAAATGCTTCTAAAATAACCTCCAATGCTTCTGGCGGAATATACAAATCGGTGGGCATTTGTGTGTAGGGTTTGCCTTCAACAATGGCAAATGGCATTTCAGTTTGTACTGCTTCTACCTTGTTGTCTGGCTTTATTTTAGACAAAATCAACTACTCCTTTTCCTTCTCGTATTACCTGTGGACCATCATCCAGTAATTCTACCACAGTAGAAGGTTCGGCAGGTGTGTATCCAGAGTCAATAATGTATTCTAGTTTGTGTCCAATCAAGTCATCTATGTCAAAAGAGCTTAACTCATCTGTTTCGATGTTGTGCAATTCTAGTGAGGAGCTCATGAAAGGTTCGCCCAATTCTTTAACCAAATCTATGACCACTTGATGGTCTGGCAGTCTCACGCCAATAGATTTGCGGTGTTGGTGTTGTAGTTTTTTTGGTACTCTACGAGTTGCGGGCAAGATAAAGGTGTAAGCACCTGGTGTGTGTGACTTGATTATTCTGAATGCTATATTGTCAATCAGGGCAAATTCACTGATTTGTGAAATGTTTTCGCAAATAATGCTGAAGAAGTGTAGTTTATCAATGTGTCTTAATTGAGCCACGGTTTTGGGTGCGCTGACATTGTCCATCGACCAACCAATCCCATAACCTGAATCTGTTGGATAAACAACTAAACCACAGTTTCTGATCGCATCAGCAGCCTGCTTAATCAAGCGTGGTTGTGGGTTGTCTGGATGGATGTAGAGAATTCTTGCCACTTTGATTGTTCCTTTACACCTTTACAAAGCGATTTTCAGCGCGATTTTTAGCCACATGGTCTGGGTTCCAAACCTTGCCATTCATAACCACCCAAGCCCCGCCGTCTAATGTCTGAACAGCAGCAATTGCACAGCCAATATTAAAGATGGCATCGGTGTTTTGAAATTTGGCAGGAGTAAGTGCCCCGGTTATTACAATGGTTTTGCCTTTTATTCCTGATAAATAATGTGCGGTGTCAACCATTGAGTCGGTGCCATGGGTGATAAGAA
>CAZLZZ010000133.1:0-9149 GCA_964564165.1 uncultured Alcanivoracaceae bacterium
CTGTCAGTTGATGAGGGATTGCCGCCAATAATGACCATGTTTTATGGATTAATTGGCATAGGATTCGCTGCCAGTTCAGCAGCTGCCATCAATCATTGGGCGGATCAAAAAATCGATGCCATTATGTTGCGGACTCAACATCGACCACTTCCACAAGGTGATTTAACCGATACCAATGTGATAGTATTTGCCCTGTTGTTGTGTAGTATATCTATGGCAATATTGGTATTTAAAATAAATACTCTTACCGCTGTTTTAACATTCTTCTCCTTGGTTGGTTATGCGTTTATTTATACCTTTTATCTAAAAAGAGTAACACCACAGAATATTGTGATTGGTGGTGCCGCGGGTGCTGCTCCCCCTGTTTTGGGATGGACTGCCATCACGGGCAACTTAACTGGCGATGCTTTGTTGTTGTTTGCCATCATTTACCTTTGGACACCTCCTCATTTTTGGGCACTGGCAATTCACCGAGTTGAAGATTACGCTAAAGCTAAAGTTCCTATGCTACCAGTTACTCATGGTATAAAACATACCTTATTGCACATGATTTTTTATACCATATTGCTGTTCTTGATTTCCTTGTTTCCATATTTGGTGGGCATGAGTGGTTGGGTTTATTTAATTGGAGCGGTGGTTCTTGGTGCTCGTTTCTTGCAGTTGGTTTTTCAAATGCGTACATCAACCGACCCCATGTTGCCCTGGAAAGTCTTTAAGTTTTCAATTTGGTACTTGATGATTTTATTCGCTATATTGTTGATAGATCATTACCTGCCAGTGCATGACTTTAACCAAAAGGTGTTCTATAAACCGTTGTTGTGAGTTAACATGAGTCAAGTGCCAATCCAACATGTATCATAATTGCAGAGCCAAATGGTGCTGGTAAAACAACCTTTGCATTGGATTATTTGCCAAACATGGAAGGATTTGACAACTTTATAAATGCAGATTTGATTGCATCAGGACTCTCGCCTTTGTCGCCTGAAAAACATTTACTTACTGCCAGTAAATTATTTCTGAAAAAGATTAACCAGTCGTTTCAAGACAAAGAAGATTTTGCATTTGAAACAACCTTATCTGGAAAATCTTACCTGAGATTTATTAAAAAATTAAAACAATCTGGCTGGAAGGTGGAATTGGTTTACTTATTTTTACCTTCAATAGAAATGTCCATTAGTCGAGTTAGCGAAAGAGTGAAACATGGTGGTCACAATATACCAAAAGAAACAATAATTCGTCGTTATCCTCGAAGTCTTGATAATTTAATCAATCATTATGCTAAACTATGTGATTCAACAATATGTCTTGACAACTCAAATCAAAACCAAAAGGTTATATTTACACAAAGTTTTGACAAGAGGGTCATAGAAAACGAAAGTCTGTTTAAAAAAATAATCAAAGGTGCCAATTATGCCTAATGCAAAACAACTAGAAATAAAATCACATTTGATATTGTCTTCACTCAAACAAAGTGTGGCTAAAGCTTTGCATAAGAAAAAATGTCTAGGCCAATATGCTGTTATTTCAGAACATGGGAAAATAATCAAACTTTGTTACAAAAGTGGTAAAGAGTCAGAAAAGAACCGCAATATTGATTGATGCACACATACATTTAGACGATGATCGTTTTGATAAGGATAGAGGCGAGCTTATTCAACAAGCACAAGAAGTAGGTATTACACAGTTTATTACGCCAGCTGTTGCGGTTAACGGGTTTGAAAAACTCAAAAACCTTTCTTTGCAATATTCTAGTATTGTTCCAAGTTATGGATTGCATCCCTATTTTATCAAGCACCACAAAAAAGAAGATTTAAAACAGCTTGATTTATGGCTGTCGGTCAATCAATCCTGTGCAGTTGGCGAATGTGGGTTGGATTTCTTTCTTAAAGACTTAGACAAAACTATTCAGCAGTATTTTTTTGCAGCACAAATCGAATTGGCTAAAAAGTTCCAGTTGCCTTTAATTTTACATGCACGTGGTGCAGTTGATGCTGTCTTTCAAGCCTTGAAAAATGCCGATTATTTCAATGCCATGATTCACAGTTACAATGGCAGTATCCAACAAACCAAACAGTTGTTGGATAAAGGGGTGAAGTTTAGTTTTGGTGGTGCCATTTGCAATCCCAAAGCCTATAAGCTACACAAGCTGGTTAAATATTGCCCATTAGATTCAATAATGTTTGAAACCGATGCACCTGATCAAAATCTTTATCCTGATTTCAACTTGAGAAATGAGCCAATCAACCTGATTAAAATAATTAACCACTATTCACAATTAACCAATCAAAGTGTTGGTCAAGTTAAAATTCAAAGTTCAATGACTTGTCAGCAGTTTTTTAAATAAAACATACTTGTTAAGTTCTCGGTAGCAAGAATTTTATAACCTGATAATATTTGCCATTCTTTTAAAAAGGATAAATATTATGAATAGATTTAAAAATTTACATGCTCAAAATCAACCCCTAATCTTAGGTAATGTGTGGGATGTACAAAGTGCTCTACTCTTTCAAAAATTAGGCTTCAAAGCCATCGGCACATCAAGTGATGCAGTAGCCAAAACACTGGGCTATGAAGATGGAGAAAGGTTGCCATTTAGTGAATTGGTGCGGGTCGTTAAAAACATTCAAGCAAAAGTTGATATCCCATTAACTGTTGATATTGAAGGAGGATATAGCAATGATACTTCAGAAATTATTGAAAACCTTGTAAGCCTTTATCAACTAGGAGTCGTTGGAATCAATATAGAAGATTCATATTCAAACCCTCAAAGAAAGATAAAAGACGCCAATCAATTTAGTGAGGTCATTCGCGAAATCAAGTCTTACTTGGATAATAATAAGATGGACTTTTTTATTAATGTTAGAACAGATTTTTATTTTATGGGATTAGAAAATCCCTTAGAAGAAACTATTAATAGAATAAAATTGTATGAAATTAATGGTGCAGATGGAATTTTTGTTCCTTGTGTTGTTAATGAAAATGAAATAAGAAAAATTGTTAAATCGACTCATTTACCTATTAATGTTATGTGTATGCCCGAATTACCAGGCTTTAATAGACTTAAATCACTTGGTGTAAAAAGAATCAGTATGGGCCCATTTGTCTTTAACAATATGTCAACTAAATTAGAGAGCTCTATTAACTCTATTGTTAATGATGGTTCTTTTAATTCTTTATTTATTTGAGGGCATTAGTTATGAAAACAAATTTTCAAATAAAAGGCCTCGAGTCTAATAGCTTTCATCATCTGTTCGGTTTAACAGATAAAGAGCTTAATAAAATCAATGCCAAAAGAATAGTGGTAGATGAAAACCTTAGCTATCCATGTAGAATTAGTTTAAAAGACGCTGAAATTGGTGAAAAAATAATAGCTATGCATTTTATTCATCATGATGTGAGTTCCCCTTATAAAAGTTCTGGTCCTATTTTTATAAGAGAACATGTCACTACACTTATACTAAAAGTCAACGAATTGCCACAAGTGTTAGAAAATCGATATCTATCATTAAGAGGGTATGATAATAAACACATGATGGTCAATGCACTGACTACTCAAGGTAATGTTGTTAATAACGAAATTCAATTTTTGTTTGCGGATGACAATGTTGAATATATTCATATACATAATGCCAACCCAGGCTGTTATAGTTGCAGGGTGGAAAGAAGACTGTTTTCAAACCATTGGCTATAGTCCTTGCATAAATAAGAACCCTGTTGACATTAGTAATTAGTGCTTGACCGAGAAAGTATTCGTAGCGAGGGAAAGTCTGGTTTTAGGCAATAATTTCTCATTATTTGAGGAGAATAGCTGGCTATTTGAAGAGAATAAGGAGGAATTTTGACAAAATCCAGCTTTTCCACAGTAGAATATTCTTTCTTGGTCAAGCACTAATTAGTGTCAGCATTGTCATTTATTTTTTGATAAAGGTGTTCTTTTAAGGTCGTGCTAGTGATTTGGCCGTTGAAGAATTATGCTCAATAATTAACAGAATTTTTATTGCCGCTACCAATTTCAAGCCGAATTCGATTTAAACCCAATTGATTGACTACCATATCTGCAATTTAGTCTTGAAACGGTATCAGTTTTGGTGTGTAAAAACCATCACTTGCAACATCTTCCCAGATGGGGGTAGCTTCCCAGTCATTCATTGCATTGTAAGTTACTGATGGATCAATCATCACTGTTTCAGCCCTCAAAACAGAGACCATTTTAATGATTAAAAGCACAATCAAAACTCGCTTAACCCACACATAAGGACTTCTATAAAACTTGATTCTTGTATCGTTACTATAGATTGTTTGTCTTTTCATATTTTTACTCATTCAAAACCATTGATAAATATTAGATCAGAAGGTGGTGCAACTAAAAACCAAGCAATAGTCCTATTGACTTCGGTAATATTGCCCGTTACATCTTGCACACTGGCAAATATCTTTGTATTTGAATTACTAAACGGTACATTTAAGCTTACGGTAACAATACCTTGGCTATTGGCAGTACCTGCAAGGTTTGATAGGCAGTTATCATTAACATCTAATTCACAAACAATTAAACTGGAAACATCAATACCACTTCCAAGGTCGATTGTTCCTACCTGTAACTCTGTGACTTCATTATTATTAACTGTTGCAGATAAATGTAAAGTTGGTTTTTGCGTGTCTAATAATTCAAGCTGTCCTCCGGCATTGCCTGTATCTATCCAGCGAGATAGCATGCCTAATTCTAAGGATGTTATTGAAGTTGGGTGATCAACACCAAAATCAATATCAATTGGGTCATCACTGTCTAATCTATTGTCGGTTCTTTGATTGGCGGCTTTCCAGTACAATAAACTTCCTCGCGAATTTAGTGCTCGGATATATTTTGTTAATTGAGGTCGCCTGAATTGAAAGCCAGTACTGCCTGCATTGGTGGGCACTTTCTTGTTTGCTGGCACACACACTTGTTTTAAATCTCTCACCAAACAACCCCAAGTTGTGGCTGCATCAAGAGTAAATCCAGTATTAAATGCAGGAGCTATAGTCGGTCTATCCAAATTAAGTCCAGCCTCAGCAGTTGGGCCACCATGACAAGAGATGCAATGATTATCAAAGATGGGTTGAATGTCTCTATCGTATACAATTTGTAATCCATAGGTAGGTGTACCCACCACGTCTCCAGTGGCTACTGCATCAATAGTAGTTACATTATTTCCATTTAAGCCTGTTAATATTGGAACAACTCCCTCACCCAAAGTTGGAATCGAATAATTGTTTGTTGCAGCAAATGATTGAGGAAAACTTATTCGAGAAGGTTTTGAATGGACATGACAGCCGCCACAGGTTTTTTTCTCACCAGGTCGCAGTTGTTGCCAAGTTTGTTCGGTATTTAAGGTACGGCCATTACAATCTATCCCTTGGGTTAGATAAGGTGTGTTAGCTGGAAAGCGGACTAAAAAACTGGTGTCTAAATTTCCACTGGGGTCGATTATTCGATTGCCACTTGAGTCTTTATTGAGTACAGAAAACTCGCCAAGTATTGCAAGCCTTTCACCTGCGACATTGGCGATATCGCGCCATGAATTTGTGCTTCTATTGGGCATAATCCCTAAGATTCGGATACCACATAGGTCTTCATCAACATAGTCAATAGTATCGGTTCCTTGGTTGTTAAATTGTTGTTCCCCAGCAAATTTAATACCATTTCTTGGATGGGTTTCTCTGTCGGTAATCGAGGCAGCACCTAATAATCCAAATGGAGTGCCGTTCTGTAATAATCCATGTTGAGTCATTGTGTCAGCTGGTGGTATAACAATGGGATGAGCAATATCATGAATACTGGCATAGGGAACAGCAGCTTTTGCCATTATTTCATGCCAGTCTGCGGAGTCTACGATTACTGACATATCACTGGGGTTAATAGAGGGTATTGTAGATGTACTATAGATTCCTATATCACAACCAGGAGTGTTATTAATGCCTAGCTGGTCGATGAGAGATGCCATTAAGTTTATTGAGACGCCTTGACCTGCGCCACTGGTCAGAGGAGGTGTGGTTAATCCTAAATGAGAAAAAATACCGGTGCTCATAACAATAGTGCATGGGCCTTTTCCCCAAGAAAGCATGAGCTCATTATTGGATATCCCTGCTGGATGACCTACTTTACCAGCAAAAGGCAATGAATGATCAGGGTAGTTTGGATGGGGTGGCGGGGCTTCTCCATTGCTCAATAAAGGCATAAATTTTGCCATGTCATCACTGTTAGTAGACCATGATGAAAAATTGATTACATCTCTTGGCACGTACTTGTCACCTGGGCTGCTAGCATTATCGGGGTGGATGCCTTCTTGACCACTGGGTTCTTGCATTACACCAATTAAAACACCTAAGCCATTGTTGTTTGCGCGATAGTAATCAGCAAACCAAACCCTTTGGTCACTTGTTTGACCAATAAAATGAGCAGCATTATGGTCTTCGCCAAAAGAACTCAACACATGATCACCACTGTGTTGACCATACAAAGCAAAGTTCCTAGCACCGTCTGGAGCTTGGGTATAGATATGGAATAAATTTCCAAGCGTAGTGAAAAACCCAGGAGAGCCATTGCTGTGTCTAAAGGGTAATGTACCAAAAATCTGCCAACTAGAATAGGCCAGTTGTCCATTCTGTAATAAAAAAGGGTGTTGCTCTTGTGAAAGGGAATGGTGACTAGATAAATCCAAATTACTTGCCATAGGGTTTAAATCCATCGCCCAAATTCGTGTTCCTATACCACTATTGCCCATGCGCCAAATAGATGAATGGGTGTTGCCATCGCGATTGGAGGTGAAAGCTATTCGGTTGTCTGTCAAATACGCAGGTCCCGAGTCATAAATACCGTTTACCAAAGGAGTTGAAACAATTGTACCAGTAGCAATATCAACTTTATGTAAATTTGCACCACTGGTATTAAGGTACAGATTGGGAAATTCAAATGAGCCAGCACTTGCAAAATCGGCATTTGGATTAATCACTTGAGCATTAATATTTCGAGTTTTTGTATAAAGTGTGCCCTCAAACACCGAAAATACGACACTATTACCATCAAAAGATACTGCTGGATCTAATGCGGCGCAGCTTTGAGCTCCATCAGCTGGCAGACCAAAAGCAGTGGAACAATTATACAATACAGTTTCAATGCCACTGGCATCACGATGGATTAAGTCACAAGGCGCATTAAAATCTCCAAAAAAGTGAGTAACATCGGGCAAAACATCATAAATATCTAAACCGCGCATACCGGTTCTTGTTTGAATATCTGTGACTCCATTAACGGTAACAGTACCAGTTAAATCTATTTCTCCAGTTGTTCGCATACAACGAGAATAGACAATAGGATCAAGTGCAAACGAAATTGCTGTGTTGAGAATAGTCGCAAATAAAAGGAAAGCTTTAAAATACATAATGTTTTTTATTATGAGTGTCGAAAAGAGAGATTACTTCTATCTTTTTTACTATCAAGGTTTAATGTTGCTTATTTTGATGAACGGTAAAAGTAAACTGACTAACGGTTGCATTTTTATTAAACACAAAGATAAGAATAATCGTGTAAACAGCCTTGTTAGTAGATTATAATCGCACATTTTATTAATGCCTTAATCATGACTCAATCTAACAACAACAGATTTGGCGGTGTAACACGTTTACACGGCAATGATGGTTTTGCAAAGCTGCAAAAGGCACATGTATGTGTGGTTGGTGTGGGCGGTGTGGGTTCTTGGGTGTGTGAATCTTTGGCCCGCTGTGGAATTGGCGAAATCACCTTGATTGATGCCGATGATATTTGCGTGACTAATATCAATCGTCAGGTACATGCAATGACCGAAACAATCGGGCAAGAAAAAGTCACGGCTATGGCGAATCGAATTTTGAGCATTAATCCGAAATGTATTGTGAACAAGGAAACGACTTTTTTTCTGGAGTCAACAGCTGAACAATTACTTACACCCAACTATGATTTTGTAGTGGATGCGATTGACAGTATAAAACACAAAAGTTTGTTGATAGCTTTATGTAAAGAAAAAGAAATCAAGATGATAACCATTGGTGGGGCTGGAGGTAAGGTGAATATTGCAGATATTCAAGTCAAAGATTTAGGTCGAAGTTACGATGATAGACTTTTGTGCAAACTGCGCAAAGAACTGCGCCAAAAATATGGTTTCCCCAGATTTAAAAATAAAAAATTCCACGTGCAATGTGTGTTTTCACCCGAAATGCCCGAATTGCCTTGGTGCGAAGTAGATGATAAAGAAGATATGCAACAAGAACGAACCAGTTTAAAGCTCGATTGCAACAATGGATTTGGAACGGATATGACCGTTGTGAGCATCTTTGGTATTACTGCCGCACATTATGTTATCAACTCTATTGTGAACAGCTGACTTTTCTAGCAGAGGCGCTGAAGTAAAGATTTGTGGTGATAACAATAATTGTTAACTTTGTTTCCTCAGTTGGCAATTGCTTTTGATTAAAATCTTTGCACCTCTGTGTGAGTATTGTTTTTTTCAGTGTAGCCAGTAAATATCCATACTTTACTTAGCCAAGCACTATATAATAGTTTGATGAAAATAATTAAATCAAAAGATTTCACAGCACCAAAAGCGTGGGGAGCAATAACTATCGCAAATATGGAAGGAATCACCACGCGTTTACATTGGACCAACAAGCCTTATAAATGGCATATAAATGACGGACAAGAGGTGTTTGTAGTTTTAGATGGGCAAGTTGAAATGCAATACAAACAAGATAACCAAATAAAATCCTCACTGTTAAACGTAGGCGATATTTTTTATGCTAGTAATGGAGCAGAACACATTGCTTACCCTGTTGGAGAAGCTAGAGTTTTGGTTGTTGAAAAAGAAGGCAGTGTATAATTAGTGCTTGACCGAAAAAGAATATTCTACTGCGGAAAAGCAGGATTTTAGGAGTATCGTCCTGATACTTGTCTACATCCATGTAGGTTTACATGAAAATATTTTCCTGAAGGGTTTTTGTCAAAATTCTTCCTTATCCTCGTCAAAAATACTTCTGGAGAGTGTTTTTACGTTAGCCGCGAAGCGGTAAGTATCAGGATGATAGTAAGCGTCAACCAAACCACACTCTATAATTAAATCTCAAAATAACTCATACTG
>CAZLZZ010000134.1:0-9084 GCA_964564165.1 uncultured Alcanivoracaceae bacterium
AAGAAAAACGCATCAATTTCGGGTGCCGAAGTAGGCTGTCAAGGCGAAGTTGGTGTAGCATGCTCGATGGCGGCAGCTGGATTAGCAGCAGCTTGCAATGATTCACCAGCTCACATTGAAAATGCTGCCGAAATTGCCATGGAGCACAATCTTGGGCTAACGTGTGATCCGATTGGAGGGCTGGTACAAATTCCTTGCATCGAACGCAATGCCATGGGGGCAGTTAAAGCGATTAATGCTTATCGCATGGCAAGCCGAGGCGATGGCAGTCATTGGGTGTCGTTAGATAAGGTGATCAAAACCATGATGGTCACAGGACAAGACATGCAAACCAAGTACAAGGAAACTTCTCGCGGTGGCTTGGCTGTTAATATTATTGAGTGCTAATTTTTAACTGTTAATTGTATAGTTTCACAACCCTACAGTTGATTTGTAAACTGTAATTTAGCGAACTTTGCATATAAGGGACTAGACTTTAATAGTTCATCGTGCTTTCCTTGGGCGATAATTTCACCCTTATCCATAACAAGAATTCTGTCGGCTTTGCGGATGGTTGCTAAGCGGTGCGCAATAACCAAGGTAGTTCTGTCTTTCATGATTTCATTCAATGCACCTTGTACCAATCGTTCGTTTTCTGCATCTAGTGCGCTGGTGGCTTCGTCTAATAACAGCACCGTTGGGTCGGTGGCGATGGCTCGGGCAATAGACAATCTTTGTGCTTGACCTCCTGATAATCTGACTCCTCTTTCTCCAAGATAGGTTTGATACTGTTTGTCTAGTTTTTCGATAAATTCATCTGCATGGGCACTTTTTGCAGACATTTGAATAATATCATCATTTGTTTTTACTAACCCATAAGCGATATTATCGGCAGCAGTTGTTGAAAAAATAGTCACCTCTTGGGCAACCAATGAAAATTGTGAACGCAATTGATACAAATCCAATTGATTGATGTTGATTCCATCAAACAATATTTGCCCTGTTTGCGGCTCATAAAATCGCATTAGTAGTTGAAACAGTGTTGATTTACCGGCTCCAGATGGACCGACCAATGCCACGGTTTCTCCAGCATTGATAGTTATTGAGATATTTTTCAAAACATTCAAGCCCAATCTACTGGGGTAAGCAAAACTGACACGATTAAAGGACAAAACTCCTTTTATGGGGGCTTCTAATTTAATTGAGCTTTTGCTGGTTGAAATATCTGGCTGTGTATTCATCAACTCCATAATGCGTTCTAGTGCGCCGGATGCTTTCTTTAACTCACCCCAAACTCTACTCAACGAACCTGTTGTGGTTGCAGACAAGGTCGCATACATGATAAATTGACTAAGTGTTCCTGCCGTCATTTCTCCAGTAATGACATCTTTAGCACCCATCCACAGCACAAAAACTATACTGGTAAACACAATAAAACCAACCAACATCGACAAAATAGTACCCATTCGTATTGAGGCAATAGATGCATCAAAGGCCTTATTGATTTTTGCATGAAACTTGTGGTTTTCTTTGGCTTCTTGTGCGTAGGCTTGCACCACATTCATGGCATTAATGGTCTCTGTTGCCAATGCTGAGGAATCGGCAATTCTGTCTTGCTCTTTTTTTGACAGTTTCCTGATTTTTCGACCCGTTATGGCAATGGGTATTACTATTATCGGCAACATTATGGCTATCATTCCAGCCAATTTTGGACTGGTAACAACCAACATAAAAGCAGAGCCAATAAACATAACAATGCTGCGCAGAGCAATAGAAACCGTGCTGCCAACAACCGTCTCAACCAAAGTAGTATCGGTATTAATTCGCGACAGTATTTCGCCTGTTTTGGTGCGTTCAAAAAATTCAGGGGATTGCTTTAATACTTGGGTATAAACTTTCTTACGCAAATCAGTCACCACCCTTTGCCCAATCCATGACACCCAATAATACCGCAAAGATGAAAACAACACCATTAGACTGGTCACGACAAACACCACCAAGAAATACTGATACAGTTGATCGCTATTTTCAGCAGAAAAACCCAAGTCAATCATGCGTTTAAATGCAACGGGCAAGGATAAATTAGCCGCTGCCGCAAGAATCAATAGCAAAAGTGCCAATAGTATGTATTTTTTATAGGGTATAACTAATGGCCAAATCAGTGCCAGTTGACTCAGATTTTGGCGATTTTTAGATTCTTTTCCAGATTCTTTCTTGGGTATTTTATTAGATACTTTACTGGATGCTTTACTGGTCATTGCTGCGAGAAATTAGTTTTATGCCCTTAAACCAAGACTTAATCTCTGGCATGTTTTTATCATGGGGATACTTTTGAATTAAATTTTGTAGAATAGTCCGTGATTGGTCACGGGTCTTTCTATCGTTGTACAATACTTTAGCGAAAATAAATTGATTGGCAACAATATCTTGATGATAAGGATATTTCCCATCAAAGTCTTTGACCAAAATTTCAATGTATTGGGTATTGTTGATTTGTACAGAATATTGAATCAATTGCTTAATGTTTTCAGGTGTTGTTTCTACATATTGGTTCCCTGATTCAAAGTGTTCAGCCAGCAGATCAAAAGCCCTTTTGAATTCACTGTTTTTTAACCGTTTATTGATTTTTTGAGCAATATCAATATTAGAAGGACTGTATAACTTCATCTGCATAGCTTTCTTGTATAAATCTTGTACATGCGAACTTGTGTCACCGTTAGTTTGCAACTCTACAATCATCGCCAAAGCCTCTTGGTGTTCATCATCTGCCAGTAAGTTTTTAATCCTTTCGTAAATGGGATTAACAACGACCTTATGAATCACTATTTCATCGTCTTCTACTCGGTCAAATCCCAGTGATTCAAGGTTAAATGTATTTCTATTTTGAAAGATAATATAGCCCATTATTTGAAAATTTAAAATCAACAATGCAAATTCGATAAATAACGAAACAATACCATTAATATACACTGGAATTTCATCAAACAAGAAAGGGTTTAGAACTACTTCATGCAATTGTATGGTCGAAAACCAAAAAACAACAAATAAAATATAAGAGACAAATGTTGTTTTAATCACTTTAAAAATATTCAATGGATTTAGGGCAACTACTAAAGAATTGGTCAACGCCAAGCTCATGTAAATAGCAGGTGTGATAAACGTGGCAAAAACAATAAAATACAATTTATAGTCATCACCATAGTCTTTATATTCTATCAATCTCAATGCCAATTCAATCAGAAAGGCAACAACCAATACTTTAACCGCAACCCCATTGGTGACCAAATAGTTCTGTTTTAATGTTGAGGACATGTTGCCACGGGCTGTATCGACCAAAACATCAAAAGCCAATTTGTACACCATCATCATGATAAGGAGGTTTAAAAAAACGTACACCAAAGTAGAAAAAGGCAAGAAAATAAAGGACAAAGAAAAAGTTGCCAGCATAGGTAAGATTTGCCAACCGAATAGATAGCGCACAAAGTGGTGGATATTTAGAAGAAAAAACCTCTTTGTATCAACAATTCTATCTTCAATTACCATAGTGATTCTTTACATAATCATCCATGATTTCAAGAAATTCATCGGCAATATTTTCACCACGCAGGGTTTGGGTCTTTTTTCCTTGAATAAAAATAGGCGCAGCTGGTGCTTCACCGGTTCCGGGCAATGAAATCCCAATATCTGCATATTTACTTTCACCCGGACCATTAACAATACAGCCCATGACCGCAACATTCATATCTTCCACGCCTGGATATTTTAAGCGCCATTCGGGCATTTTATCGCGAATAAACTGGGTGGTTTTTTGCGCCAGTTCTTGAAAAAAAGTACTGGTTGTTCTGCCACAGCCCGGACAAGCTGTTATCATCGGCGCAAATGATTTCAGGCCCATGGTCTGCAATAATTCTTGCGCCACTATCACTTCTTCGGTTCTAGATTGCCCTGGTTCTGGCGTCAAAGAAATACGGATAGTATCACCGATGCCTTGTTGTAACAAAATCGCCAAAGCCGCCGTTGATGCAACGATGCCTTTGGAACCCATGCCTGCTTCTGTTAATCCCAAATGTAACGGAAAAGTACATCTTTTTGACAATGATTGATAAATATTTATCAAAGCTTGAACAGTACTGACTTTGCATGAAATAATGATTTTATCTTCACTCATCCCCAATTTTATCGCTTGTTGTGCGCTGTTTAGGGCAGATAAAATTAGTGCTTCTTCCATCACCTTATTGGCTTCTAAAGGTTCTGTAAGTAAACTATTTTCATCCATCATCTTGGCCAACAATTTTTGATCCAAACTGCCCCAATTAGCGCCAATCCTAACCGGCTTATTGTACTTTATGGCTATTTCGATGATTTGTGCAAATTGTGAGTCTTTCTTTCTGCCAAATCCTACATTTCCTGGGTTGATACGGTATTTTGCCAGCTTTTGGGCGCATTTGGGGTATTTAGACAACAACATGTGTCCATTGTAATGAAAGTCTCCAATCACCGGTACAATGCAACCAGCGGCTCCAAGTCTATCAATAATCTCAGGAACTGCTGCTGCTGCGGCTTCCTTATCAACGGTAATTCTTACCAATTTTGAACCGGCTTGCCAAAGCTGATAAATCTGCTCAACGGTTTTTTGTATATCTGCGGTATCGGTATTGGTCATGGACTGAACAATGATTTCGCCACTGCCAACGATACAGTCACCTACCCGCACAGGAATCCGCAGTTGAATTGAATCGTTCATAAAATTTTACTTCGCAATTGTGAAAAGGTTTCGGCACCAATTATACTGCGAGAAAGCATCAAAGAAACAGATTTTTTTGAGCCTTTGAGCCAGATAAATATTCTGCCTGTTTGCAACCAATAGTCTTGTAGCTCAACCGCTATCATTTCATCGTTCAATTGAACAAACCACTTATTATCGGAATTGAGTATTAAACTCATGTTTTTATTCTTGGCAATTCTTAGAAACAGGTACAAACCACAGATAAAAAGAAAAACTTCAAACAGAACAATTGTTAAAAAATTCAAATCGAAGAATACGCTCATAAACATCATCACTGCAATCAGAATCAAACCCCAATTGTTTAGGTCGAACCATTGATCTTGATTAATCTTTAGCATGTATTATTTTTGAACTCGTCTTCTCTGAATTAGTCTTCTCTAAATTAGCCTTCTCTAAATTTATTTTGAAAATCAACTCACGGACAGCTTCATCCTCAGGAATTTTTTGTCCACTTAACCAATACCACAAAAAGGTGTCTTGGGTATTTAATAATTCATCAAAACTATGTAACTCAACATCGGTCAACGAATCGTATTTTGCATCAAGAAAACGATTTAAAACCACATCTAACTCTTTAGTACCGCGCCTACAGCGCCATTGTAAATAGCCTTTCTTCAACCTTTCACTCATAGACTTGCATTCATGGGTTGAATTCTATCTTCCCATCTTTAATAACTATTTTTACCTCTGCCATTGTGTCTATGTTGGTTAAAGGATTTTCTGAAACAACCACTAGATCTGCATATTTTCCTTGCTGAATTGAGCCCAAGTTTTTTTCTTGCCCCAATAATTTAGCAGCTGAAATTGTTGCTGATTTCAAAGAGTCTAATGGCGACATTCCTGCTTTAACCATCAAGCTGAATTCTTGTCCATTGTCACCGTGCGCACTGACTCCTGAATCTGTTCCAAAAGCAATATTTACACCGGCTTTGTGTGCTTTCTCAAATGAACCCGCAATAATAGGGCCAATAGTGGCTGCTTTTTTTGCCACCACGTCAGGAAAGAAGCCTTTTATTTTAGATTTTTCGGTTACCCATTCTCCAGCTATCAATGTAGGAACCAGATAGGTGCCATGCTTTTTCATCAATTTAATAATTTCATCGTCCAAATATGTACCGTGTTCAATACTGGCAACTCCTGCAATAATAGCGCGTTTCATGCCTTGCTTGCCATGTGCATGGGCTGTGACTTTGAATCCGTAATCATTGGCTGTAGAGATTATCGCATCTAATTCCTGCTTATTGAACTGCGCATTATCACCACTTGAAGCTTGGGACAAAACACCCCCTGTTGCTGTGATTTTTATCAAATCAGCCCCATCTTGGTATCTTTGTCTTACCGCTTGTGCTGCTTGGGCAGGACCATTAATAACACCACTTTTGGGCCCGGGATTTGGCAACAGTCCTTGACGATAACCGTTTGTAGGATCCGCATGTCCTCCTGTTGTGGCTAAAGATTTACCTGCAGTGAAAATTCTTGGCCCTTGAATTGTGCCGTTATTGATGGCTCTTTTTAAGGCAATGGTAACATTGAAAGCATCGCCTAAATTTCTCACGGTGGTAAATCCTGCTTTTAATGTTCGTTCTGCAAAAACCACTGATTTAAATGCCACATCTGCTTCATTGAGTTGAAATTTTTCTGTATAGCTGTCTTTACTGAATTCAGAAGATAAATGAGTATGCATGTCTATCAAACCAGGCAAACAGTATTGATCTTTCAAATCCAAATCAACACTTTGATTGGTAAAATCTTCTATTTTTGAAAACTTACCAAGCTTGATTTCAACATATTGATTTTTTAACATTTTGCCTTTGTTGACATCCAGCAAATGGCCACAGTGTAAAGTGAGTGCGTGTGCCTCAGCTGATGCCAGTAACAGTATTAAAACTATTAAAACTTTTTTCATACGAATTTCCTCATTAGTTTTTCTATTTCTTCAGTGGTTCTTGGTACTTTATCGCTCAATATTTCATAGCCATCTTTGGTGATCAGTACATCATCTTCGATACGAATACCAATACCTCGGTATTTCTTTGCTACATTTGCATCGGCACTGATATAAATTCCTGGCTCAATAGTCAGCACCATATTGGGTTCCAACTCAACCCACAAACCATCAACCGAATATTCTCCACAATCATGTACATCAAGTCCTAGCCAGTGACCTGTTTTATGCATGTAAAATTCAAGATAGTTTTTTTCTTCTAGATTGCTTTGTAAATCTCCCTTTAACAAACCCAAGTCAATCATACCCTGAGTAATTGCCCTCACCGCCGCATCGTGTGGCTCATTCCAATGATTGCCAGGTTTGACTTTGTTCAATGCTGCTGTGTGGGCATTCAAAACCACATCATATAGCTCTTTTTGTGCTTTAGAGTACTTGCCATTTACAGGGAATGTCCGGGTAACATCCGAAGCATAATAATCACATTCTGCACCAGCATCAATCAACACCAAGTCGCCATCTTTTAACTCTTGGTTATTATTCACATAGTGTAAAATACAGGCATTTTCACCACCGCCAACAATAGGCAAGTAACTTGCTTGTGAATTATGATTGGTAATGCTATGAAGAAACACGGCATTTAAATGGTATTCAAAAAGTCCAGGTCGACAAGCTTTCATCATTTCCACATGCGCAAGTGCTGCTATATCTGCTGAACTTTGCATGCACTTAATTTCATTTTTACTCTTGTAAACCCGCATATCATCAATAATAGCCTTTAGGGAAACCAGTTCATCTGGTGCTTTAGAACTTGCCCATTTTTCTTTTTTAACTGTATTTGTCCACTCAACAATTTGTTTATCAAACTCGCTGTCAGCACCCAGCATGAAATAAACTTTGTCTCTTCCCAGCATCAATTGAGGAATAATAACATTCAATAATTCTATGTCAAAACTGTTATCAAACAACAATTTTTCTTTGGCATCTGCAAGACCCAACATCGGCCCATTCCAAATGACATTTTTTGGATCAACTTTCCTGCAAAATAAAATATCTTCACCTTGTTTACCATCAGGGCAAATAACCAGCAAAGAATCGGGTTCGTGACAACCCGTTAAATAGAAAAAACTGCTATCGGGTCTATATTTATAATCGGCATCGCCATTTCTCAAGTAAACATCTCTGGCTTTAACAATCGCAATTGAATCACTGCCAATTACTTTTGATATCTGTTTTCTTCTTTTTTTAAACTCTTTGGCTGTTATCATCATTAGTAACTACCCACCCCGTCATTCCCGAGTAGGCGGGAATCTATTGTTAAATTCATATCATTATTAAATGGATTACCGCCTACGCGGTAATGACGATGGGTTTGAGCTGTTATCATAATTATTTATCTAAAAAATCTTTAGTGTTAGTTTATTGTTCGTGTTTATATTCGTATTCATGATTATAGTACTGAAAAAATGTTATGGTATATTTTCTTTAAGTTATCGTCCATTTATTTCACAAATTCCGATTCCACCCGCCGTCTAATAGCCGTCATTGTCGTGTAGCTAAAAATTAGTGTAGGGGCAGTCGATTTATCGCGTTCAAATTATCAGCACAATCAATAACCTGCCAGAATATTTCATACAAGAATGGAATTTATGGAAAAAACGGCAAAATAGGTTGGGCAAATATCGCTTCATACCTAGCCATTCTTAGGTTGCAAGCGATTTTTCCCAAGATATGAAGCCAGTTTATTCATAAAACCATTCTTGTATGAAATATTCAGGCTATAAAAGACGCGATAAATTGCCGCCTCTACAGGTTGGTAGATTGAATTAGATAAATTTCATTAACAGGTTCAGCAGTGGCAATTAATACCACATAACCCTATGAAATCGAATGGCGCTTACTTTATTAGTAGTGTTGATAAATACAACAATTCTGCTGATAGAAGTTGAAATTATTCAATTAATACAAACTCTTATGGACAGAAAAACCTTCCATGTTCTCATAGGAAGTGAGGCTTTAGCCTTGCCTTTTAAAAGTTACCATAGTTGACAGGACTGAAGTCCCGATATAGAAACGCGAAATAGAGTGTAATCTCTTGGTGCGTATTTATGAATCTAAAAACACGTTGCCACCTTGTATACTAACACTTGATACTCATTGGTGGTTTGGCATTTTTTAGATTCACTTGACGTGCTAAGGGCTTGCGCTATAATCATGTTTTCTATATCGGGATTTGGGTAATAGAATATTTTAGTTATAGAATACAATAGAATACAAAAAATACAAAGAACAACAACTTCCTTGAAATCTACCGTTTTTATGAGCTAAAATTTCATAAGTGAATTTAGTATGTAGCCAACTTGGCGTTTTTGCT
>CAZLZZ010000135.1:0-8909 GCA_964564165.1 uncultured Alcanivoracaceae bacterium
GCCAACTACCCGAAGGCTCTTTGGCTTCCTTAAAAATTTACGTTATATTTCAATGCCTTAAGTTTTTAAATCCTCTTAACTAAGTGCCATTCGGGCAAACTCACCTTACGTTCCTTCTATTTCATGTCTAGCCTGTATCTCTTGTTAATTTTATCATAATATTTGATTCCTTAAAGTTTTAAGAAGACAATGCCCTTTCAACCGCAGCCGCAGCATGTATCTCTGTTGTATCATACAAGGCTACTTTTGTATGCTCTTGTTGAATAAGCAAAGCTATTTCAGTACAGCCCAATATCACTGCTTGTGCGCCTGACGCATATAATTTTTCGACTATTTCCAAGTAGTCTTGCCTGGACTCATTCAATGTATTTCCCAAACACAATTCATTATAAATCACATCATGCACAATGGTTTGATCATCCGAATTTGGCACAACCACATTAATTCCAAACTTATCAACCAATCGACTCTTATAAAAATCTTGTTCCATGGTAAATCGTGTTCCCAACAAACCAACCTTTGTAATACCATCGGTTTGTAATTGTTTGGCAGTGGCATCGGCAATATGTAAAATTGGGATAGTGATTTTCGCTTGAATTTCATCCGCTACCTTATGCATGGTATTGGTACAAATCAACAAAAAATCAGCCCCACCCGCTTCAATTGCTTGTGCCGCTTGCGACAAAATAACCGCCGTAGCCTGCCAATCACCCGCATGCTGCAATTTCTCAATCTCATCAAAATTTACACTGTACAATACTATTTTCGCCGAATGCAAGCCACCAAGCTTGGCTTTCACCCCTTGGTTTATCGCCTGATAATAACTAACAGTAGACTCCCAACTCATGCCACCTAATAATCCGATTGTTTTCATAGTTCAACAACTGTGTAAGTTTACAAATATAAAGTCTAGCTTTATATTTGCAAGGTTGCAAGGTTATTATGAGCAAATTCAGCTTGTGGAATGGTTATATTTTAACACCAATAAATTTCTGTGTAACTCCGCGCCTGCTCTGCGAACCTCTGTGATACTTAGCAATTTTTAACTAAACCACGATTCTAAATAGACGGGCGGGCACAAGGCCGCGCACCCTACATTTTCAAACAAAGCCACGCAACCTACACATTACTCACTAATCACCATCTTACCAACACTTTCACCAATAGCCCGTATCTCTGGGCGGTACATGTCTTCTACCAGTGAAGGTGGGATGGTGTAAGCTCCCGGGGTGACGGCTCGGGCTAAGTAGAATAAATTGTTGTCGCTGTAACCAGATAAGGTCAAAGCTGCAATGTAGCGGTCATCGCGGTATTCACTGTGCTTGATTTTAGTATGAATCATATCGGTGATTTTTTTACCATCAATTTTGATGCCATCTAATTTCATGCTGTGTTCAAGGTTTTGGTTTTCTAACTCCAATCCTGCGGGTAATAACTCTATTAACATGGCATCGGGCAAATAACTGTATTTCTTGTCTAAATTTATTTTGATGTGAACCAAAACCATATCACCAGTGGATAGTTTCGATGTATCCAATTTTTCACCTTGTAGGTTAAAAAATCGTCTCTCTACATTAATGCCATTACTCTCTGGTATCGCATTTTTTAAATAACCTTGGGTTTTAAAATCTACATACAAAGGAATGTCGCCAGAATTATTAACAGTTAATGGCCGACTGGCATCCTTTTGGTACCAAACCTTGATTAAATCTTCGGCTTGTTCGAATGATTCATTACTTTCAGCAATACTTAAAGTTGCCTGCCAATTATCGTTCAAGTTCTTGTTATTCTTCAATGCTTTTGCAACTCTAAATATAGCACCGCGTTCTTGAGTGGAAAGCCACCTTCTGGTGCGCAATTCTTGTTGCAAAGGTTTTAACATTTGCAAGGTTGATTTTGGTAAATTCTGGGTCAAATTGCTTTGTAAACCCAATTGTACCACTTGCGCCAAATCACGGATTTTTGAGCCATAATCACCATAATAACTGTAACGGTCTTGCGTCCATTTGAAATCAACCACCTTCAGCCATGCCTGTTCTGCACGTCGATTGTCACCCATCTTCTCAAGTGCCATTGCCAAGTATGCCAAGGGCAATGGGCTCTTGGATTTTTCTGAGTTATTATCATACAATTTACGAATATCTTGTAAATTCACCTGTTTAATGTCGGCCAAAACGTAGGCGGCATAGGCTTGATAACTGAGTTTATAGTAATTGACATTGCTGAGGTATTTTCTTAAATCCGAATTAAGAGAAGCCCTGCCCTTGACATAATATTGCAAGCGTTTGATGGCTTTTTCTAAATCACTATTAGAAATATTGTAACCAAGACCGCGGGCTTTGAGCATAAATTCAGTCACATAGACAGTTAACCAATACTCTTCATTATTGTCACTGTTCCACAGCCCAAAGCTGCCATCATAACGTTGCATGCCCAATAATCGACTAATCGATCCATCTATTAGTTCGGCACGTTTATTGTATATATCTTCTTGTTTTTCATTATCAAACAAACCCAAATCGGATTTTTCTATTAGCATCAATGGCCATGCACGTGAGGTGGTTTGCTCTAAACAACCATAAGGGTATTGAATCAAATGCTGTAATTGTTCATCGGCATTGAGCACGGGTAAATTAGATATTTTTAATACTGATTTCAAATTGGCTTTATCAAATTTATCAAACATCTTTTTGGTGATTTGAAAGCTATTGCCCGCATCAATTATGTCGCTGCTGGATTCAATAATAGCAGGAAAGGCGGGGCGTATACCGACAGTCCATTGACGGTTGACACTGAACGCATCATTATTTTCCATCTGTGCCACCACATCAATTTGCCCTTGGCCACTGTGTAATAGTGCGGTTATGGGCAATTTAAATATTTCCTTTTCATTGGCGGATAATTTTATTTGTTGCTCAAATATTTTCCCACCTAATGAATCAGAAGCCATGATTTTTAAATCTATGCTTTGGCTGGTATTTTCAGTATTGTGCACATCAATGGTAGCAAAAGTTTCATCGCCTTTGGCGATAAATCGTGGCAAGGATGTTTCTATTACAACCGGAGCAGCGACCTTCATGCGAGTATCAGCACCAGCAAACTGATTGTCATTGAAAGCCATCGCCATTAAACGGACTTCTCCATTGAAATAAGGCATTTTCACAGTGATTTTCGCGACACCATCGGCATCAAATTGAACCTTATCACTGATCATGGATATGATTTGAACATCGCTTGTTGGTTCGTCTCCTCCTCTGGCTAAATCGGCATCTCCGCCAAATTTTTGTTTGGCATTTTTGCCATCAATTAAAGCAATAATTGAACCGTACATGTCGCGTATTTCGGCAATGTATTGGCGCGTAGCAAAAAACCATTCATGCGGCTTTGGTGTATCAAAATTACTGACATTAAGCACGCCTGTATCAACGGTTGCCAATGTCACAAATGTTTGGGTGTTTTTTAGGTTAGCTGCTTTGATTTTTATTGTTACTTCTCTATCTGGAAGCATTTTTTCAGGGGCTTGAATGGCAATGTCTAATTTTCTATCATCGCGATTGATTGGCAGATGAATCACACCGAAAGCACGAGTCGGTAAGTGTTTGCGTTTAACTTCGCCTTTTTGAATAACCATGACAGTGGCATGAATATCGTGGCGCTTCCAACCCGCATCAATCGGAATTTTGATCATTTGCTGTGCGCTATTCATCTGAATTGTTTTTTTCCATAACAACCTATCACTCTCAACCGTGATTAAAGCTGTACCAGCATAAGGAGCTGTGATTTTTAGTTCAGCTTCACTGCCCGAAGTTAAATTGTCGGCTTGCCATTGTAGTTTAATCTGATCGGGCCGTTCACCATTGGCACTGTCTTGGTTATGCCAACTCCAACCTGAGAAAAACTGATAACTGGATATTAATTTTTGCGATTGATTCCTTATTTCAACACGGTAGTTGCCATAATCCAAAGGCAAAGATAACTGCGTTTTGGTATTATCACTGATGTTCACAATACTGCTATAAACAGGTAAATTGCGTTCGCTCTGATTGTAGCTCCAACCATCATCACCCCAGTGCCAGTACCTTTGCGAGTTTTCACGAATAAGCAAAATTTCTGCATTATTAACTGTTATGCGTTCACCTTGTTGGTTGATGGCGACCAATTCTATATCGTTGTTTGAGTTTGGGCTGGCATAATCGCCATCCCACAATGGACGCACACCAATAGCCAAATCATAAGGCCATATGGTTTGAATGATTTTTCGTGAAATCGGTCTGCCACCTGATTCATATACACTGACAAAACTTTTAACCCGCAAAGGAAATTTAGCAGTTTTCCAATTCGGCTCTATTGTCAATTCTCCGCTGCCATTGTCATCAAGCAATTTGGAAACAGTGGTGAAATTTAGATCGTATTCTTTGTAATTATTTGAGCCAAAAATGTAATCTTTATAATCATCAAATAAACTATTTTGTGCGTCAACCGTGACCGTAGCATCAAATCGATTCTTTGCCGCAGGAGCGCCATATAAATAATCACTTTGTACTTTTATCTTTGGCGTTTCATTTAAAGCAATATTTAATGAGTCGTTTCCTGCTGTCAATTCTAGCTTTAAACGCTCAGGCATAAAATCTTCAACAGCAAATGGATATTGAAAAACATCATCATTGGCCAATTTGGCAGTAAAAATCCATTCGCCAGTCATGGCATCAGCAGGAATGTTAAATTGTGTGCTGTAAAAAGAGTTCTCATCTCCTTGCCAATTAAAGGTTTTAAAAGTGCGGTTATCTGGGCGTTTTATTTCCACTCGAACCGGTGTTGCAGAAACTATTTGCCCATCATTATCACGCAATAAAGCGTTAATATTGACGTGCTCGTCTGGCCTGTACAAATCTCTGGGTGCATAAAGAAATAGTTCTTGGCTTTTGTAAGCGCGGTTTGATAATGAAAATTCTGACAAGTCCATTTCTGGTTGGTTAATGCGTATTAAATTTGAATTAGAACCGTGAGTTGCTATGAGTAAATTGGCTTTGTTTAAGTCATTGCTGGTAAATTCTGCAAATCCAGTTTGATCTGTTTTGGCTGTTTCTATCACTTCTCCCTTTGCATTTAACAGTGACAACTCTACATTGGCATAAGTCGTAGCCTCGGGTATCTTGTGGGCAAAAACAGCCATTGAATGAGGAAACAATCGGGAATGCAAACCAATATCTGTCACCGAAAACCAACTCGACTCGACCTCATAAGAATAAGAATCACTGGCAACCATGGTGACAAAATAAACCCCCGCTTGATGTAATGGCTTAATGTCTTTCAATGAAATATTGTGCATTTCTGTTTTATTGTTCTTCACATCTAATGCAAATTGACTGGTATAGACCAAGTCGGCAATGGCACTCATATTTCTCAAATAATAAATATCGCGGCGATTGGGCTGTGTTAAAAATTCACGGTATTTATCTGATTTAATTCGCCAAAACTTTAGATCAACCGCAGATACATTGACAGCTTCAATGGGCAATTTATTGCTGTCTTTCAGTAAGGTATTGCCTTTGGAAACAAATCTTACGCTTTTTTGTTTGCTTTTAGTTTTAATGATTTTACTGTAATTTTTGTCAATTTTCTTGCCATTAATTGACCTTAAATTGGCATCAATTTTTATTTGATATTGAGTATCAGCCTGAATAAAAGGAAAATACAACACCATTCGATTATCACTATAAATCCAATTACCATTAACGCTTTGTTTATTGGTAGTGACTTCAACCAATTGTGAAACATTTTGGTTTTCATCAATCGGCAATGTCAAATTTACTTGCAAAGCGGGTGCATTTTCAAACAATCCTTCGCTCATACTTAATACTTTAAAATGTGATAAATTTGAAATCTTAACTTTAGATTGATTAGCTTGTGAAGTTGATTTTGAAGTTGATTTTATATTCGTATTAGTTACTGGCTGATTAGCCTGCTCATCATTACAAGCCGAGAGGAAGAGAAAGAGAAACGCGATTAAGATAAGAATTTTTTTCATAGGTATTATTTTTATTTGATTAGTTGGCAATTGGGTAGTCTAGTGCAACATTATAGCAATAAAATGTTGGATTTATGATGAATTATGGCAAAGAGGATTTAAACCTTTTGCATTATCGTTTTTATCTGTTTTCTTTTTGATGCCAAATTCTTAAAATTAATAACATATTCTTAGTATAAGAATATCTGATTTGATAATCAAGAATAAATAAATCTCTTGTGATTTGAGGGTTTGATGCTTTTTTTACTTCTTTACCTATTTCAGGATATAACAGCAAACCCCTAATTCCTTTGGCTAATTTCTTTGACATCTTACTTGCTGCAATTGGATTTTTTATTTCAATAAACTTTTTGAGCCTTTTAAAATCCTTAGTTGCATGTTCTGTGATTTCTAATTTCACTCTTTAACCTTTGGCATTTCAAGTTCATTTTCCGTACCCCAGCTCTCAATCCAAGCTAACACCTCTTCTCCATCTATTACTCTGCCATTCTTAATATCTTCTAGTCCTTCAAGTGTATCCAACCACTTTTGAGATTCAACTTGATCTTTTACAATATATTCAGCCACAGCTTCATTTATTATCCAACTTTTGCTGCGTTGTTTTTTTTCTGCAATTTCTTTAAGTGACTCATCTAAATCATCTTTAATTCTTACGCTTGTTATAGCCATGATTAATACCTTGTATTGGTTTGTCACACATTGTAACAATATTGCCGTTTTTTGTAAAGTCAAAATATCAATTGACAACTTTCGCAATTAAGGTAATATGTTTCGCAATATATTACCTTTATAAAAAAATTGAAACCACAGAGTACACAGAGAGCGCAGAGAAAGGAAAAAGAAATTTTTATCAAAGCTTTTACCTCGGTGAACCCTGTGTTCTCTGTGGTTAGAAATATTCTTAAATAAATGTGCAACAAAACTAAAAAATTATCCGACTCATTCATTGGCAAACAAGCCGATGATTTAAGTAATTTGATTCGTGAACAGATTAAACCTATTTACGAAGCTTTAGGTATAGTTGTTCCAGTTAAGTCTTGCTCTGTTATTCACTACCTTAACAAGTTTGACGATTTATCAGTAACTGATTTAGCTAAACATTTAAATCAATCGCATCAATTGATTAAACAGAAGCTGCCTAAATTGCAAAAACTGGGATTAATAACCACCCGAAGTGATGAAAACGATAAACGTCGAACAACCTACCATTTAACGGTTGTAGGCAGACATCAAGCTCAATTATTGAGTGAGAATTCACTTAATGCAGTGTATGAACATTTATCAGAAGAAATTAATGCCAATTTGCACAAAGTATTGAACAATGCCATTAATGGTTTAAAACAAAAAGACCTCTTAACACGTTTTTATGAGAACAAACAATGAACACAAGAATAGACAAATCACGCAAGATCAAAGCACCTACTGGCACAACATTAAGCTGCAAATCATGGATGACCGAAGCGCCAATGCGCATGTTGATGAACAATTTGGATGCGCAAGTAGCAGAATATCCAGAAGAACTGGTGGTTTATGGCGGTATCGGGCGTGCAGCACGTAACTGGGAATGTTACGATCAAATTGTGGCAAGTTTAAAAAAGCTGGAAGACAATGAAACTTTATTAGTCCAATCTGGCAAACCAGTTGGTGTGTTTAGAACCCACAAAGATGCCCCACGTGTATTGATTGCAAATTCAAACCTGGTTCCACATTGGGCAAACTGGGAGCATTTTAACGAATTAGATAAAAAAGGTTTGATGATGTACGGGCAAATGACTGCTGGCTCTTGGATTTATATTGGCTCTCAGGGAATCGTACAAGGCACTTACGAAACCTTTGTAGAAGCTGGCAGACAACATTTTGCTGGTAACACAAAAGGCAAATGGATTTTAACTGGTGGATTAGGCGGCATGGGTGGCGCACAACCTTTGGCAGCCGCAATGGCAGGATATTGCATGATAGCGGTTGAATGCGATGAAACACGAATAGATTTTCGCATCAAAACAGGTTATGTTGACAAGAAAGCCTACTCTATTGAAGAAGCCATGCAGATGTTGAATGAAGCATTAGAAAAGGGCGAAGCAATTTCAATAGGGTTATTGGGCAATGCCGCAGATATTTTTCCACAAATGTACGCCAAAGACATCCGCCCAAGTTTAGTCACCGACCAAACCTCCGCTCATGACCCAAATAATGGATATTTACCACAAGAATGGACCGTGAAAGAATGGCGCAAACAAGCCAAAGAAAACCCAAATTTAGTCGCCAAAGAAGCCCGAAAATCCATGCGCGTACAAGTTCAAGCCATGTTGGATTTCCACAGCCAAGGCATTCCTACTGTAGATTATGGTAACAATATCCGTCAAGAAGCTTATAACGACGGTCTAAAAAATGCCTTCGATTTCCCAGGATTTGTACCCGCTTATGTGCGCCCTTTATTTTGCCGAGGTGTTGGCCCTTTCCGCTGGGTAGCCTTATCTGGAGACCCTGAGGATATTTATAAAACCGATGCCAAAGTCAAAGAAATCATCGCCGATGACCCACACTTACACAACTGGTTAGACATGGCAAGAGAGCGCATTCAGTTCCAAGGTTTACCTGCACGTATTTGCTGGGTTGGATTAGGATTGCGCGATAAGTTAGGCTTAGCCTTTAATGAAATGGTCCGCACAGGAGAGTTATCCGCCCCGGTTGTCATCGGACGAGACCATTTAGACTCAGGTTCTGTGGCCTCACCAAACCGCGAAACCGAAAGCATGAAAGACGGCTCCGATGCTGTATCTGATTGGCCACTATTAAATGCCATGCTCAATGTTGCCAGTGGCGCCACATGGGTTTCATTGCATCACGGTGGTGGAGTTGGCATGGGTTATTCTCAACATTC
>CAZLZZ010000136.1:0-8854 GCA_964564165.1 uncultured Alcanivoracaceae bacterium
CCTTTAATTTCGCAAAGGGCTTATTTAATCCCAGATCGGCGGGCAAATCACTGAGCAATACTTGTATTTCGTCCAATAATTCCTGTAATCTTGATTGGTCTTTGCTTAACCCTTCGCTATTGCTTTCGTGTTTGGCGATTTCATTTTTTAAGGTATTGAGGGTTTTTAAGCGAATGTTTCTTTGCTCATCTAGGATGTCTTTTTGCAAAAGGAAGTTCTGCTTTTTTAGATTTTCTTGGCTTTTAAGTCCCTGTTGATTGGTTTTAAGATTTTCTAGTTGTTGGATATTAATCGCCACTTCTTTGATTAAATTATACAAACGGTTTTGCAGGTATTTAATTTGATGTTTGGTATCAGCAATATGACTGTTCTGCGGACTGGCTAACAGCATTTTCAAGGTTTTATCGTGGTTCAAATATATTTGCAACTTTAGCAACTTAACGATTTGGTTCTTTTGGATTTCTATGCTGTTTTTATCTTCGCTAATTTCTTGGCTTATTTGAGTGATTTCTTTCAGCAGTGCCTTTATTTGCTCACTACTTATGTTGATTTTTTTGACAATACTGCTGATGTTTTTATCTTGGGCTTCTAGTTTTTCCAGTAGCAACTGTTCTTGCCCATAGGCTTTATTTAACTTAGTTTTTAAGATTTTAAGTTTTTTTTGAATGTTTTGAATGTTTGCTTCTATTTCCACTTCGCTTTTATTGTCTACATTATTTTGGGCAGAATACCCTTGAATGGTCGCTAAAAATACAAATAAAAGGAATATTATTGGTTTAAACATGAATTAATAGACAGTAAATGAACAGTTATTATAGAATGCTTGCCACTTTTTAAACAATAAAAACTTACTTAGCCCGAAGGAATCTTTAGATAAATAGAAAAATATCAAAGAATCCTTAAACTGTTTAATGGTTTATTCCGGTTCACACTTGAAATTGGTAAATTAAACCTTATAAATGTGGCTAAGAGTTTATAGGAAATCACTATGTCACAATTGGCTGAATTTATTGGCAATCACTTATGGTTGTCACTGGCATTTATAGCTGTACTTTTTATGTATTTATCAATGACTTTGAATGAAAAAATGCAAGCTTTTTCAAATGTCGACACCTCGCAACTGACCCAACTGGTCAATCACAAGGATGCTGTTGTTATTGATACCCGCTCTGCTGATGATTTTGATAATGGGCACATTGTAAATGCAATAAATATGCCTTTGTCAGATATCATAGCAGGCAACAAATCAATAGATAAATTAAAAGGCAAAACGGTCATCACCTATTGTACCAGTGGAATGACGTCAAAAACCGCCTGTAAACATTTAATTAAATCAGGTGTAAATAATGTATTTAACCTTACCGGCGGAATCAACAGCTGGGTTGGTGAAAAATTGCCTTTGGTAAAATAATTAAACCTATACATAAAAAAATCAATCTAACTTAATAATCAATTTAGGAGTCTAAAATGGCCGAAGAAAACAAAACCGTAACACCACAAGCTACAAAACCACAAAACACAAACCCTGAAAATGCACCGACCATGTCGTTGCAAAAAATTTATGTCAAAGACGTGTCGTTTGAAACACCCAATGCACCAGATATATTCAACGAACAAGGACAACCAGAAATTAAGATGAACCTAAATCAAAAGGTTAAGAAAATTTCTGAAAATTCCTATGAAGTAGTATTGGCAGTCACTGTTACTTGCAAAATTCTTGAAAAGACAGCTTACCTTGTTGAAGTTCAACAAGCTGGCATCTTTAGCTTGGCTAATTTTGAAGATAACATGATGCACCAGACTTTAGGCACTTATTGTCCCAATGTACTGTTCCCTTATGCACGTCAAATGATTTCTGATTTAGTGATGAATGGTGGTTTCCAACCATTGTTGTTACAACCGGTAAACTTTGATCAGCTTTATGCACAGCAAATGCAACAAGCACAAGCACAAGCTGAATCAGCAACCAAACAGTGATCAACAATAACAACAAACAGTAATAAAATGATATTCACAGTAATTGGTGCAGGCTCTTGGGGCACAGCTCTGGCTATGCAATTGGCCAGAAATGGCACCGCTTACTTGTGGGGAAGAAATCCCAAGCACCTGGAAGATATGCAAAACTCTCGTTCCAACGAGGCTTATCTTCCAGGTATTCAGTTTCCAAAGAATTTAATTATCCAAAGCAATTTAGAGGCGGCAATTAATGCCGCAGATGCAATTTTGGTGGTATCTCCATCAGATGCTTTTGCTGAGATATTGCTGAAAATAAAACCCCATATCCACAACCGCCCTCTGGCCTGGGCTTCTAAGGGTTTCGAACCTGGTTCAGGAAGATTTCTACATGAAGTAGCAGAGGAAATTTTAGGCACAGATGCTGCTGGTAATAACCGCCCTATCGCCCTAGTTACAGGCCCTTCTTTTGCAAAAGATGTGGCACAAGGAAAACCAACCTTGGTCACCGTAGCCAGTTCCAATCAACATTTTGCAGAAAATGTCGCTCATGCTTTACACAACAAGAGTTTTCGTGTCTACATTTCTGATGACATTATCGGAGCAGAACTGGGTGGTGCGGTTAAAAATGTTTTAGCACTGGCCACCGGAATCTGCGATGGCATGGGATTGGGCGACAATACCCGCGCTGCCATATTAACCCGTGGAATGGCAGAAATGATGCGTTTGGGTGCTGCCATGAATTGCAAACCAGAAACTTTAATGGGACTATCTGGATTGGGAGATTTGGTGTTAACCTGTACTGGAGATTTATCGAGAAATCGCAGAATGGGCTTGGCATTGGGACAAGGCAAAACCATAGAGCAAGCAAAAAAAGAAATCGGTCAAGTGGTTGAGGGCATAGGAACAGCCGATGAAGTGATGCGACTGGCTAAAAAATACCAAGTTGATATGCCTATTTCTGAGCACGTATGGAAAGTGGTCAATGGAAAAATGACCCCACAAGATGCGGTAACGGAATTGATGTCTCGCGGACCTAGGCAGGAATTTTAATAGTCATTCAGCTACCATTCAGGAAAAATTCAGCTAGTTCGTCTATAATTAATCTATTCCTTCATGCAAAAGAGTCAAAATGAAACTTATTAAACTGATTTCTCCCCTATTTATTCTAGCCGTTCTAACTGTCCTAACTATATCTGGTTGTTCGGTTGTTCCTAAAGTTTTACAAGGTGAGTTTTCACCGTTAAGTCCAGCACAGGCTAAAAAGCAACATATCATGAATGAACCCGTTCGTTGGTCAGGACGCATTATTCAAACCATTAACCGCAAAGACAAAACCTGTTTTGAAATAGTCGAAAGTGAGACCTATAGAGATTTAAGCCCCAAAAGAGTCATTCCCACCAATGGTGGACGATTTTTGGCCTGTAAAGAAGGTTTTCTTGAACCCACCGCCTTTGACAAGCGCAATGTGACCATCACAGGAACATTGGTTGCTTACACCGAACAAGACATTGGAGAATTCAAATATGAATACCCAGTTGTTAAAACTGATAAGGTTTATATTTGGAGAAAAAATCCCCGCTTTAATAACTTCAACAATAATTTTAACAACAGCATCTTTGTTCACCACCGTTTTACTCATTTTTCTTGTGGGCATAGTAGCATAAGAGGTTACTGTTACTAATAGTTTGGCATATAGTTGATTAACTATGCAAGGGCTAAATATTAGACTTAAAACTGAACAACCGTAAGGTGGGTTTACCCACCACTAGCAAAGCTTTGTATACATTGCTTTCGACAGTTATCCATGGTGGGCAAACCCACCTTACAACTTTAACTGAACATTTAAATATTGGATTTCATTATAAAAATTTCGCGTTAATCAATCAAAAAAACCACGAATAAATCGTGGTTTTTTCTGAACAGGCTTTGTAAGTAAATACAGTTTTACTTCATAGCTTTACTTCATAGCTTTACTTTTTTGAAACTTTCTTAGCTGCTTTAGTAACAGTTTTAGTAGTAGCTTTCTTTACTGCAGTGGCTTTCTTAGTCACTTTTTTTGTTGCTGCCTTAACTGATTTCGCCACTTTTTCAGCAGGGCTCTTCTTAGTTGGACTTTTCTTAACTACTTCTGTTGCTACAGACTTCACATCTTTTACATAAGTGCCTGTTAGTTTAGACACTTCATTTGCTAAAGTTTCAATTTTTGCCAACAAAGCAGAAATTTCATCACTGGTTGGAATATCTAATTTAGCCAATGCTTTTTCTACACGGCTTTCAAAGATATTTTCTAACTTATCCCAACTCTTGGTCGCTTTGGTGGTTACTTTGTTTACTTTGGTCTTAACTTCTTTTGTTGCAGACTCAGACGTTTTCTTAATCACTTTTTCTAAACCTTTGCCTTCATCTACTAATTTGTTGAAGATTTTAACACCTTCTTCTTGAGCTTTTGCAAAAGCGCCCAAACCAGCCAACCAAATTTCATTTGCTGATCCCATGATGTTTTCAGCCATATTTTCTTTCTTTGCTGATACTTTGCTTGTTGTTTTTTTAATAGGGTTTTTTTTAACGCCTGCTTTTTTCTTTAAAGTTTTCTTAACTGCCATGATTTTATCCTCATTAATTATTGATGGTGCCCATTTAAAAGCATTTGTCTAGAGCAAACACACTAATTGCCAAATTATTTTTATATTTCATAAACTACGCTTTATATTAAACTTAAAAACAGAATAGAACGTAAGGTGGGTTTACCCCAGGGCTAACAAAGCTTGGTATATAGTGCTTTCGACAGTTATCCATGGTGGGTAAATCCCAATGGCACTTAGTTAAGAAGTAACTCGTTGAAATATATATAAATATTTAACCATTCTTAAAGCAAGTTTTTTAATTAAAAAGAACTTATATCGGGTAGTTGGCTTTAGTCAACAATAAAACCGCAGGTTTTAAAACGTGTTGGCTAAAGCCAACTACCCGAAGGATTTTTGGCTCCCTTGAAAATTTACGTTATATTTCAATGCCTTAAATTTTTAAACCCTCTTAACTAAGTGCCATTCGGGTTTGCCCACCATATTAAATCGCAGAAACCTATATTTAACAGAACACCAGTGTGTATGTGTCTTTTCTACCATTACCGGAAACTGTTTTTATTCAGCACCATATTTAGCAAAAAGCTCTGCACCTGTCATATTTTTGGTTTCATTTGAGAAACAATAATAGTCTGGCTTTTCATCAATAAATACTTGATGATCAAATACAAAATCCTCATCATTCTCAAATAGGCCTGCTGGTATGATATATTGATTGCTTTCTTTTAGTTTGTAAAAAAGGTGGTTGCCGCAATTTGTACAAAACCCCCGTTCTGCCCATGCAGAGGAGTCATAGGTTTTAATATTCTCATCACCCTCAAAAACAACATCGGATCCGCAATCCACGACCATCAAAGGCCCGCCTGTCCATCTCCTGCACATGGCGCAATGGCACGCTCCTATACTGTGCCCCATTTCATTGGCAGTAATTTTCACCTTTCCACAAAGGCAGTGGCCATGACCTATACTTGTATTAGACATTTTATTTTCCTCTTGAGGTTATGATTTTTGGCACATAACGCTTTAACAACCTGACGTTTTTTTATTTGTTATGTTTTAATGCTAGCATGTATCGTTTGATTTCTATACCTTTATCCAAAGGTGAAATGTTTACCTGTTCTTGGTTTTGCATTTTTCCGTCCGGTAACCCCTTTATAATTTTCACACTCACATAGCCAGCTTTTTCTAATTCTCTAATGTAGTTCATGTCACCGGACTCTTTGAGGTGCCAAAGAGGGATGTATGTGCTTGGTGATGCTTTCATTAAGTAACTTAATGCGGTTATAGAAACCCCAAGTGACTTAACAGTAATTGTATTAAGTTCATTAATTTTATCTTCAATGTTTTGTTCTGCAGGCAAAGCTGAGGTAAAAAAGAATAGAATTATTAACGACAATATTCTTGCTGTCATTGGGTCTCCTTTTTAAACATAATAATTATTAAAGTTATCTGTGGCAGAGAACTGTATTTATTGCTGTCTTCCATCGTCGTATTTACAATCTATTCTTTTAAGGTATCTTCAAATATACTGTTTTCATGTAGATAATTCAATATTTATCAGGCATTTTAAATAGTTAACAGTGTGCTCTATGGCAAAAGAGTTAAAGGCTCAGAATCAAGTTGTTTTAGATACATGCGATTCCAAATCCAAATTTTTCGCAATAGGTTTTTTATTCTCGGATAAGTTACTATGATTATGTGTAATTAGGTTCAATTACAATTCGGAACGTGGGTCCCTGTGCATTGGTAATATTAATAATATTAATTTCAGCAAATCCGTGTTAGGATATGGTCATACTGCCTTAAAATTTATGGCAGATCAAACAAATGAGGGGATAAAAAATGACAGTAGAACATGTTAACTTAGAGCAATTCATGAGCGGGGTAATTAAACGCAACCCAGGACAAGTTGAGTTTCACCAAGCTGTACAAGAAGTAGCAGAGGATATTTTCGATTTCATAGAGGACAAGGATGAATATCATGAATATCAAATTCTTCGACGTATGGCAGAACCAGACCGCGTAATCAGTTTCCGCGTGTGTTGGGAAGACGACGAAGGCAATATTCGAGTACAACGTGGTTGGCGGGTTCAAAACAACAACTCTATTGGCCCGTACAAAGGTGGTATTCGTTTTCATACCGATGTTAATGAAAGTATTCTTAAATTTTTGGCGTTTGAACAAACCTTTAAAAACAGCCTAACCGGTCTTGCAATTGGTGGTGCCAAAGGCGGTTCCAACTTTAACCCCAAGGGAAAATCTGACCATGAGGTCATGCGTTTTTGCCAGTCTTTCATGACCGAGCTTTATCGCCATGTTGGCGCTGATGTTGATGTTCCTGCCGGTGACATTGGTGTGGGCGCGCGTGAAATTGGTTATATGTTTGGTCAATACAAACGCATCACCAATCAATTTACGGGTGTGTTAACAGGCAAAGGTCTGGAATTCGGTGGCAGCTTGATTCGCACCGAGGCAACAGGCTATGGCGCAGTATATATGCTGCAACAAATGCTAAACCGTGTTGGTAAGACTGTTGAAGGGTTGACAGCTGTGATTTCAGGCTCAGGCAATGTTGCGACGCATGCTGCAGAAAAAATCGTACATTTAGGTGGAAAAGTTATCACACTGTCAGACTCTGGCGGTTTTATCCATGATCCTGATGGTATCAACCAAGAAAAAATCGACTGGGTAAAACACCATAAAACTCATCGCCGTGGACGAATTTCGGAATACGCCGAGGAATTTCCTGGTTCTAAATTTTATGCTGGACAACGGCCATGGGGCATCAACTGCGATGTCGCTTTGCCATGCGCCACTCAGAATGAACTGGATGGAGATGAAGCCAGGCTGTTGGTTAAAAATGGCTGTATAGCACTTTCAGAAGGCGCCAATATGCCGACCAATTTGGAAGGCGTGCACGTGTTTAAAGACGCGAAAATTTTGTATGCCCCAGGCAAAGCAGCCAACGCGGGTGGTGTCGCAGTATCTGCACTTGAAATGAGCCAAAATTCAGCACGCTTATCCTGGGGCGAGGATCAGCTACAAAAACTATTACTGGATACAATGACAGGAATCCACGACCGCTGTGTTGAATACGGTGGAGCTGCTGGAACCAAACATATTGATTATGTTCGCGGTGCCAATATTGCGGGATTCAAAAAAGTCGCCGATGCGATGCTGGCTTATGGTGTGGTGTAAAAACAACCGTGATTGGCGGCAACTGATGATTGTTTTGTTTTCGCCAATAACGACTTTGTAAAGATTAAGAGCATTTTTAACCACGAAGGACATGAAGAACATGGAGGAAAAGATTAAGAACGGTTATCGCACGACGACACGGTGACGCAGCGTAAAAAAAAACAATAATTTATATTGTTACAATTAGGGTTGACTACTAGTTCCCATGCTCCGCGTGGGAACAAGAGATAATTTATACAGTTACAATAGCTTGGTTGCACTACAACTCGTTTCCGTATTTCGTGTGGTTAATCATAGAAACCCCGCGACACAATACAAACAATTGAAATTTCTTGAATCTTCCATATTATGGAATAATGGAGAAATAATTATGCAAACTTTAAGTCAATTAATCCACCAAGAATCACTGGCAAATAGATACTTAAATTATTTTCAATTGGATAGAATTACACAAGGCAGTAAACAACGCAGATAATACTTGCAAGATATTTCGCAAAGTTCACAACCAATACCATGGCTTATTGGCAGCAACCAGCACTAAATCTAAAAAGTTCTTTTCTATAGCAAAAACCAATCACATAAGTCGGACTTGTCCAACAAGCGGTTCAGGTTGTGGCTCGTACTTCGCACAAGCTAACCTTATTCGTTTAGGCGATATTAGACATTAATGCTATTGTCTCATGGTCAATTTTCTGTAGTGCCTTTTGAATATGATTAACTTCATTTTCTTCAAAAAGTGCTTCACCACACTGTGTACAAACCCATGCGTGAACTGACTCCCATGAACTGTGGTAACCATTTCGATCCGCACTAAATGGTGCCATTTCCTTTGATCATTTTGCCTTTGCAATGGAAACATTCCATTTTTTACCTCCTTAAATGTTCAGGGTGAATAAGTTTAACTTGTGGGAAATAGGTTTTATATTTGCCAGTATCCCGGGTTATTAAATTAAAATTTTCTACTGAAACATGAGCACCAATAAAGAAATCAGGTAAAGGTGAATTTTTTGTTTCTTTATTTTTTCTATATTTCAAATATGCCTTACCTGTAAGAAATAGCGCTTCTCTTGGAATTTCTAGAACTTTTATATTAAGCTCTGAAATTGCTTTTTCTAATT
>CAZLZZ010000137.1:0-8780 GCA_964564165.1 uncultured Alcanivoracaceae bacterium
GCACTGTTGATTGGACAAACTGTTGTTAAAGCACCTGAATTGAAAAAAGGCTCAAAAGTAACTGTAGAATATTTAAATGAATTAAACACAAGTGAGTGGTTTGATATCAAAGTTAAGGATTCTAAAGTAGCCGAACAAATTGATCAGATGGCGGAGCAAATTGACCACCAAAGAAAGTTGTTCGATGCGAAGTTTGAAGATAAAAAGAACAAAATCACATCCGGTGATGATTTGGCTCCTGGTGTTTTGAAAATGGTTAAAGTTTATTTGGCTGTAAAACGTCGCATTCAACCTGGTGACAAAATGGCTGGTCGTCATGGTAACAAAGGTGTGATTTCGATGGTTGTACCAGAAGAAGATATGCCGTTTGACAAAAATGGCCGTCCAGTAGATATCGTATTGAATCCACTAGGCGTACCTTCTCGTATGAACATCGGCCAGGTTCTTGAAGTTCATTTGGGTTGGGCGGCTCGTGGTTTGGGTGACAAGATTACCGAAATGTTGGAACGCAACGAGTCGGCAAATAAATTGCGCGGTTTCTTATCAAAAGTCTATAACTTGGATAAAGACAGAGTAAACATGGATGATTTTACCGATGATGAAATCTTTGAAATGTCAAACAATTTGAAAGCCGGAGTACCCATGGGAACTCCAGTATTTGATGGGGCAGAAGAAAAGCACATTAAAGGCATGTTAGAACTGGCAGGTTTGCCTACCAGTGGCCAAGCTGAACTATATGATGGAAGAACAGGCAAAAAGTTTGATCGTCCTGTTACTATTGGCTATATGTATATGTTAAAACTGAACCATTTGGTTGATGACAAGATGCATGCACGATCAACGGGTCCCTATTCACTGGTGACGCAACAACCATTAGGTGGTAAAGCGCAGTTTGGTGGTCAAAGATTTGGTGAAATGGAAGTATGGGCATTAGAAGCCTATGGTGCGGCATATACATTGCAAGAAATGTTAACCGTAAAATCAGATGATGTTATTGGTCGTAATCAGACCTACAAAAATATCGTTGATGGCCGCCATGAAATTGTAGCTGGAATGCCGGAGTCCTTTAATGTACTGATAAAAGAAGTGCGCTCATTGGGCTTAAACATAGAATTAGAAAACGAGTAATACTCAGGAAAGAATAGGAGAATAATATGAAAGATTTACTTAAACTGTTTAATCCGCAAAAAGAAATCCAAGATTTCGATGCGATTAAGGCAAGCCTAGCACAACCTGAGTTGATTCGTTCTTGGTCTTTTGGTGAAGTTAAAAAACCAGAAACCATCAATTACAGAACTTTTAAACCAGAACGCGACGGATTGTTTTGTGCTGCAATTTTTGGGCCAACCAAAGATTACGAATGTTTGTGTGGAAAATACAAGCGCATGAAGCACCGTGGTGTGGTTTGTGAAAAATGTGGAACAGAAGTTACCCTGTCTAAAGTTAGACGTGAGCGCATGGGACATATTGCCTTGGCAAGCCCAGTTGCACATATCTGGTTTTTGAAATCACTGCCATCAAGAATTGGTTTGATGTTAGAAATGACTTTGCGTGAAATTGAGCGTATTTTGTATTTCGAATCATTTGTGGTTACCGATTCAGGAATGACTGATTTGGAAATGGGTTCTTTGTTAACCGATGAACAATATACTGCAGCCATAGAATCTTGGGGAGATGAGTTTAAAGCCAAGATGGGTGCTGAAGCCATTTATGATTTATTAAAAGACATTAACTTGAACAAATCATTGATACAATTTCATGAAGAAATAGAGTCAACCCGTTCAGTAACAAAAATTAAAAGATTGTCAAAACGCATCAAATTATTTGATTCATTTGTAAAATCCGGTAACCGTCCTGAGCACATGATCATGACTGTTTTGCCAGTATTGCCACCTGAATTGCGTCCATTGGTACCCTTGGATGGCGGTCGTTTTGCTACTTCAGACTTGAATGATTTGTACAGAAGAGTGATTAACAGAAACAACAGACTTGGAAGGTTGTTGGATTTGCATGCGCCAGACATTATTGTTCGCAATGAAAAACGTATGTTACAAGAATCTGTAGATGCCTTGTTGGACAATGGTCGTCGTGGTAGAGCGATAACTGGAACCAACAAACGCCCATTAAAATCTTTGGCTGATATGATTAAAGGCAAGCAAGGCCGCTTCCGTCAGAATCTATTGGGCAAACGTGTGGATTATTCTGGTCGTTCAGTGATTGTGGTCGGACCAACCTTGAAGTTACACCAGTGTGGTTTACCGAAGAAAATGGCTCTTGAATTGTTCAAGCCTTTTATTTTGGGTAAATTATTACAAAATGATTTTGTTTCAACCATTAAAGCAGCAAAGCGCAGTGTTGAAGATGAAACCCCAGAGGTGTGGGATATTCTTACTGAAGTGATTCGTGAACATCCAGTGATGTTGAATCGTGCGCCAACTTTGCATAGACTAGGTATTCAAGCATTTGAGCCTATTTTGATTGAAGGTAAGGCGATTCAATTGCATCCATTGGTTTGTACTGCATTCAATGCGGATTTCGATGGCGATCAAATGGCTGTGCATGTACCATTATCTATTGAGGCGCAATTAGAAGCTCGTACCTTGATGATGTCAACCAATAACATTTTATCACCAGCCAGTGGCGAGCCGATTATTGTACCTTCGCAAGATGTGGTATTGGGCCTGTATTATATGACTCGCGAGTTGATAAATCAGCCCGGTGAAGGCATGATATTTGCCGATACTGATGAAGTGCAAAGGGCTTACGATAATGAAAAAGTTACTTTGCAAGCTAAAATTAAAGTAAGACTAGGATTCACTACAATAGCTGAAAGTGGCGAAGAAACAACCACAACTAAAATAGTGGATACCACTGTTGGGCGTTCTTTGTTGCACAAAATACTGCCTAAAGGTTTGGATTTTGAGAATATCAATTTGGTTTTATCTAAAAAGAATATTTCAAAATTGTTAAGTACTTGTTACCACGAAATGGGTGTTAAGCACACGGTTATTTTTGCCGATCAGCTGATGTACACAGGTTTTAGGTATGCGACGTATTCAGGTATGTCTATTGGTGTCGATGACTTAATTATTCCCGATGAAAAGAAAGGCATCTTGGCAACATCTGAAAAAGAAGTATTGGCGATTCAAGGTCAGTATTCTTCAGGTTTGGTTACCGCAGGTGAAAGATACAATAAAGTGATTGATATTTGGTCACGTGCCAATGAAGAAGTGGCTAAGGCCATGATGACAGCATTGGGCACGGATACAGTTCTAGACAAAGATGGCAAAAAAGTCAGTCAAGATTCTATGAACTCGGTATTTGTTATGGCTGATTCAGGAGCAAGGGGTTCCCCAGCTCAAATGAGACAGTTATCGGGTATGCGTGGATTGATGGCAAAACCCGATGGTTCAATTATTGAATCTCCAATTAAGGCAAACTTTAGAGAGGGTCTTGATGTGATGCAATACTTCTCATCAACACATGGGGCACGTAAAGGCTTGGCTGATACTGCTTTAAAAACTGCTAACTCTGGTTATTTAACCAGGCGTTTGGTTGATGTTGCACAAGATGTTGTTATCACAATTGAAGATTGCGGAACAATTACAGGCATGGACATGAGTGCTATTGTTGCCGGCGGTGAAGTGGTACAGACTCTTGGTGATAGAGTTTTGGGCAGAGTTGTTGCTGAAGATGTATTCACAAAAGAAGGTGATGAAGTTCCCTTGTTTGCACAAGGTTTGTTGATTGATGAAGTGTGTGTTGCCCAGATTGAAGAGTCAGGTATTGACACACTAAAAGTTAGATCCCCTATAACTTGTCAGGCAAAAGCAGGCATTTGTGGCAATTGTTATGGCAGAGATTTGGCCCGTGGCAAACATGTAAGTATTGGTGAGGCGGTGGGTGTTGTAGCAGCACAAAGTATTGGTGAGCCAGGAACGCAGTTAACGATGCGTACATTCCATATTGGCGGTGTTGCATCGAAACAAGCAGCAAATAATCAAATTCAAATTAAAGCCGATGGCATGGCTAAATTGCACAACATTAAAACGGTTAAAAACAAAGACAAGAAATTGGTGGCGATTTCGCGTTCTGGCGAACTGTCTATCCATGAAGCATCGGGCAGAGAAAAAGAACGCTATAAAATTCCTTATGGATCGGTAATCAGCGTAAACGATGGAGCCAAAGTAAAAGGCGGGGCTATCTTAGTTACTTGGGACCCACATACACATCCTATTGTTACCGAAGTGGCTGGCGTAGTTAGTTTTATAGATTTCCAAGACAATGTTACGGTGCAAGAACAGGTAGATTCATTAACTGGATTAACCAGTTTTGTTATCACTGATCCTAAGACCCGTGGTACCAAAGGCAAAGACATGCGTCCAATGGTTCGATTGGAAAACAAGCGCGGTAAGCCAATTATGATTCCTGGGACTGACATTCCGGCTCAATATTACTTGCCTCCTGGGGCCACGATTAATATTCAGAACAAACAAGAAGTCAAAGTAGGTGATTTCTTGGCTAAGATTCCTCAAGAATCTTCGAAGAACAGAGATATTACCGGTGGTTTGCCACGCGTAGCAGATTTATTTGAAGCCAGAAAACCAAAAGATGCAGCCCTACAAGCCGAAGCTGCAGGTGTTGTTTCTTTCGGAAAAGAAACCAAAAGTAAGAATCGTTTAGTTATTACCAAGAAAGATGGTGAAAATGTAGAAGTACTGATTCCTAAATGGCGTCAAATCATCGTGTTTGAAGGTGAGCATGTTGATAGAGGCGAAGTTGTGGTTGAGGGCGAACCTAGCCCGCATGATATCTTGCGTTTGCAAGGTGTTGCGACTTTGGCTAACTACCTGGTTAATGAAATTCAAGATGTCTACCGTTTGCAAGGTGTGAAAATAGATGATAAACACATTGAAACGATTATTAGGCAGATGTTACGTAAAGTGGAAATAATAACGCCAGGCGACTCTGATTTATTAAAATCAGAGCAGGTTTCATTGAAAGAAGTGATGGCTATTAATAAAGATATCTTAAGAAAAGATGGTATTCCGGTTGATTTCCAATTGATGTTGTTGGGTATCACCAAAGCATCGCTTGCAACGGAATCATTTATATCGGCTGCTTCTTTCCAAGAGACAACCCGAGTATTGACAGAGGCTTCGGTAAGAGGTACAAAGGATTATCTAAGAGGCTTGAAAGAAAATGTTATCGTGGGCAGGTTGATTCCTGCAGGAACAGGTTTGGCTTACCACCAGGCACGTAAGAAATCACGTGAAGCAGAGCTGAAATCAGACTTGATGGCAATTGAGGCAGAATCTTTAAAAGATGATACTGCAATGGATGTTTCTGAGGTGTTAGACAATTAAGTAGTATGCAAAACAATGGGTTTTGCACAATTTATAAGCGGGTAGGTCGAGAGTTGTAATAATTATGAATGTTTTTCAAAACAAACCTTGACTAAAAGTGGTGTAATCACTAAAATCCCCGTTCTGAATTTGACAGGCTAGTTTTGACTGGCCTGTCTTTTGTTTTCTATAGGGTATAAGAAAGAGAATATGGCAACGATAAATCAATTAGTAAGAAAGCCAAGAAAGCCAAAAGCATACAAAACAAATGTGCCGGCTTTAGAAGCTTGTCCGCAAAGACGTGGTGTGTGTGCTCGTGTATATACGACAACACCTAAAAAACCTAACTCAGCATTGCGTAAAGTGGCGCGTGTTAGATTGACCAATGGCTTTGAAGTGACCAGTTATATTGGCGGTGAAGGTCATAACTTGCAGGAACATAGTATTGTATTGATACGTGGTGGTCGTGTAAAAGATTTGCCAGGTGTTAGATATCACGTTGTGCGTGGTGCATTAGATACTGCTGGTGTTGGCGATAGACGACAAGGTCGTTCTAAATATGGAACTAAACGTCCTAAGTCATAAGTAAAAACAACAAGTACAAATAATAATTTTAGTATTTCAAAGAATGTTAGTTTAAGTTCTAAAGGTTCTTTGAGAGAAGTAGAAAAGGTTAAAGAAATAAAATGTCTAGAAAGAAAGGTAATTTTAAAAGAGATATTCTGCCAGATCCTAAATTTGGAAGTGAGTTGATCAGTAAGTTTATGAATATGGTGATGGTTGATGGAAAGAAATCAGTTGCTGAAAAAATCATATACGGCGCATTGGATGCAGTTGTAGCAAAAGAAAAAGGCGATGCTGTTGAATTGTGCGAAGCGGCTTTAACAAAAGTTAAGCCAATGGTTGAGGTTAAATCTCGCCGTGTTGGTGGAGCAACTTATCAAGTGCCTATCGAAGTAAGAGCATCTAGACAAATGGCGTTGGCCATGCGTTGGGTAATTGATGCGGCAAGAAAGCGCGGTGAAGATGGAATGCCGTTAAGGTTGGCAGGTGAGTTGTGTGATGCATTGCATGATCGTGGTTCGGCCATGAAAAAACGTGAAGATACACATAAAATGGCAGAAGCCAATAAGGCGTTTGCTCATTACCGCTGGTAGCAATAATATAAGACGTAGTAATATAAAACCTATAAAAACGATACAAAAAACAAAGTAAAGGACAGAGTTGTGACTAGGCAGACACCAATAGACAGATATAGAAATATTGGTATCATGGCACATATTGATGCCGGCAAGACGACAACAACAGAAAGGATTTTATACTACACGGGAGTGTCGCATAAAATAGGAGAAGTTCATGATGGCAATGCCACAATGGACTGGATGGAGCAAGAACAAGAGCGAGGAATTACGATAACTTCTGCCGCTACTACTTGTTATTGGTCGGGCATGGACAAGCAGTTTGAAAGTCACAGGATCAATATAATTGATACGCCTGGTCATGTTGACTTTACCATTGAGGTTGAAAGGTCTCTAAGGGTTTTGGATGGGGCAGTGGCAGTTTTTTGCGCTGTTGGTGGTGTCGAGCCACAGTCTGAAACAGTTTGGAGGCAAGCAGATCGTTATAAGGTGCCAAGATTGGCATTTATTAACAAGATGGACAGAGTTGGAGCAGATTTCCAGCGAGTAGTAGGACATATTCGTGAGAGATTAGGTGCTATTGCAGTGCCGATACAGTTGCCAATTGGTGCAGAGGATGACTTTGCTGGATTGGTAGATTTGCTTGAGATGAAAGCAATTTACTGGAAAAATGAAAATATGGGAATGGAACATGAGGTCAGAGAAATCCCAGCTGAGTTATTGACCGAATGCGAGGTGGCAAGAGAGTTCATGATTGAATCTGCTGCTGAAGCCAACGAAGAATTGATGGACAAGTACCTGGAAGATGGGCTGTTAACAGATTCGGAAATTCTTCAAGGCTTAAGAACGCGAACAATTAATAATGAGATTGTTTGCTGTTTATGCGGGTCAGCCTTTAAAAACAAAGGTGTTCAAGCAATGTTGGATAAGGTGGTTGAGTTACTTCCTTCTCCATTAGATGTTCCGGCAATCACTGGTGTGATTGATAGCAATGGCAAGTTAGATGAAAGAAAGCCTGATGACAAGGCGCCTTTTGCTGCTTTGGTATTTAAAATAGCAACAGATCCATTTGTTGGGACTTTGGCTTTTTTAAGGGTGTATTCTGGAACGGTCAAAACTGGCGATATGGTTTATAACCCTGTTAAAGGTAAAAAAGAAAGAGTGGGCAGGTTGCTGCAAATGCACGCAAACTCACGAGAAGAAATAAAAGAATTAAACGCAGGTGATATCGCAGCCTTGGTTGGGATGAAAGATGTAACAACAGGTGAGACGCTTTGTGCAAATAACGCTGTCATAACCTTAGAGAAAATGGATTTTCCAGAACCGGTAATCGCAGTAGCGGTGGAGCCGAAAACAGCTGCAGATCAAAAGAAAATGGGCGATGCGCTGGCGAAATTAGCGCACGAAGATCCTTCTTTTAAGGTAAGTATAGATGAAGAGTCGGGACAAACAATAATCGCAGGTATGGGCGAATTACATTTAGATATTATTGTTGACAGGATGAAACGAGAATTTAAAGTCAATGCAAATGTAGGTAATCCGCAAGTCGCTTTTAGAGAGACCATTACAAAAACTGTTGAGCAGGAAGCAAAGTTTATTAAACAGTCGGGTGGTAAAGGCCAATATGGCCATGTAAAAATTAGGCTAGAACCTTTAAAGCAAGGTGCTGGTTATGAGTTTGTAAATGAGATTAAAGGCGGTGTAATTCCAAGTGAATTTATCCCTTCTATCAACAAAGGAATGCAAGAACAAATGGAGAATGGCGTGCTAGCTGGTTATCCAGTAGTGGACTGCAAAGTCACTCTATTAGATGGGTCTTTTCACGAAGTTGATTCAAGTGAAATGGCGTACAAAATAGCCGCTTCGATGGCTTTTCGAAACGGTGCGTTAGAAGCTTGGCCTGTAGTGCTTGAGCCGATAATGAGAGTAGAGATTACAACCCCAGAAGAATACATGGGTGATGTGGTCGGAGATGTGAATAAAAAGAAGGGCAATTTAGAAGGATTGGAGGAATCTGTATCTGGAAAAATTATCAAAGCTTTTATTCCATTATCGAAAATGTTTGGTTATGCAACGGATTTGCGTTCTGCCACACAGGGTCGAGCAAGCTACTCAATGGAATTTGATCATTATGAGATAGCAATTGATAACGTATTTAATAAGTAAGTTTAATAAGTAACAGATAAGTAAATAAACAAAGCAATACAAGTAACATTAACATATTTAGAAAAAGAGAATTAAAATGTCTAAAGAAAAATTTGAACGCAACAAACCCCATGTAAACGTGGGAACAATT
>CAZLZZ010000138.1:0-8658 GCA_964564165.1 uncultured Alcanivoracaceae bacterium
AGAGCTTCAGGATCAAAGCGCATTTGAATTACAGGACATGGTTGCTCAAAGAGTCATCGACACACTCAAACTAAAATTTTCAACATCAGAAATTAAACGCGCACACAAAGACATTCCAAGTAATCCCTTAGCTTACGAATACTATTTACGAAGCCTGGCCTATCCCTATACAACAGACGGGAACAACTTAGCCATCCAAATGCTTAAAAAATCTCAAGAACTAGACCCACAATATGCACCAACTTATGTGCAATTGGGTGATAGGATCCGTCGTTATAAACAGTTTAGTTTAAAAACCAATCTATTTCAAAACCTGCCATTTCAGAAAGCAGAAGGCTATTATCTAAAAGCTCTTCAAATTAACCCTGATCTGTTAAGTGCTACATCTTATCTTGCTATGTTTTACACAGAGACAAATCAAATAGACAAAGCCATTAAGCTAGCAAGAAAAATGTTGAAGATAAACCCAAGACACGCCAAGACACACTTTACACTGGGCTATATTTACCGATATGCAGGAATGGTTGAGGCGGCTATTGATGAAATGGAAAAAGCCGTAAAATCAGATCCCCACAATCCAAAATACAGGTCTTTAATTGGCACTTATTCAGGAAATGGCAATTACCACAAAGCATTAAAAATGACCGAATTTTATGACACAAACCCATTTACTTTGGGGTGGAAAGGTCTACTAAACCGTAGATTAGGCAACAATGAAAAAGCTTTAGAATACTTTGATCAAACAATCAAACTGGATAAGAATGGATTATGGGCAAACGTTGCAACAGTCTTTAAATCCTATATCAATGGAGATACAAAAACCGGACTAATTGCTGTTGAAAAATTAGCCAATGCGGCACAGAATGATGGAGAAACGTTGTATTACCTCTCGTCTTATTATGGATTGCTTGGTGATAAACTAAACTGTTTAAAATATTTAAAAGAAGCGTAACTGCTCACCCACCGCCGTCATTCCCGCGAAGGCGGGAATCTATTGCCTTTATACAAAAACTAAAAGGCAAAACAATAAAATAGTCTTGAAAAGAAATAAATGTATATTTTTAAATCACTGGGTTATCTCGCTGCTCCTGCGACTCGCCCTTCGGGTCGCTTCGCGTGGCAAAACGGTTATCCTGCCGTTTGGTTCCGCCTTCGCGGGAATGACGGGGTGAGCAGTTACAATACGTGGTATGATTTTGATTTTTCCCCTTGATCTTCGTTTTCAATTTTCAATTTTCAATTGTAGTGGCAGTTGTTTTACCAACCAATGACCATCAGGAAATTCCATTTTCCTGATGATCTTATGCCAACGGGGATCATTGTGCATTTTTGTAAAATCGGGGTAATTTAACAATTCAATCAAAGATGGGTCATTTAAATCCATCGCTTTAAACAAAGATTCAAATGATTTATCTATATCCCCTCTAAAAGCGTAAATACGCGCTATATGTCCCTGCTCTGTTTCATGACCTTCATCTATGAATTGTTGTAGTAATATATCTGCTTGTTGGTTATCACCTACTGCGAATAATGCAAGGGTCATTGCATATAATCTCCAAAAGGCATTTTTTTCTTTTTTAGCGTGCTCTAGCCCCTGTTGATTTTTCCCCATTGCCAGAGAGACTATAGACAAATGGTATTGTTGGACTTCAGTATTTGGAATATGTTTTTCGAATTTTTGATAAGCATTATAGGCAGACTCTTGCTGATTTGAAATGTGATTTATATAACCTATGCCCAATAAATTAGGGTAGTATTTGGGATCAATAAGGTTAATCTGTTCATGTATTTCAAGTGCCTGAATTAGGTTGCCAGAGTAGGCTATGATATGTGCAGATACATTAAGTATATAAGTGTTCTTGCTGTCTAAAGCCAACGCTTTTTGTATGTATTTTTCAGCTGCCACAAAATGTCTTTGGCTATTTTCTATGAGTGCTGATGTTGCATAAGATGGAGCATAGTTAGGATCTAATTTAATGGCTTTATTGAGTGCAAATTTTGAAGCTTTGTTGCCATCGACAATTGACCTTATAGCATAATTATGCGTAGTTCTATAAATAGTAAAACCCAATAAAGCCCATGATGGTGCATAGCTAGCATCCAAGGCTATGGATTTTTTAATGATCGACTCAGATTTTATTAAATCTTCTAATGTGCCTGATTGAGTTAAGTGTCTGGCTTGTAAAAACAGGGTATATGCCGCTGGTTTGACTTTGATGGTGTTTGGCTGCGGCAAAATAGATAATTTTAATCGTTGACTAACAACATGAGCAATTTCATCTTGAATTTGCAGCACGTTATCCATGGTTTTATCGTAGGTTTCTGACCAAATATGGCTTGAGGTTTTACTTTCAATTAACTGAACCGTGATGCGAACCTTGTCCTTATACTTGCGAATACTTCCCTCTAGGATGTGCGAGACATTTAGTTGTTTGCCAATTTCTTTTGCTGTTGTATCTTTGCCTTTGAAGTAAAAAGATGAAGTGCGACTAATCACCCTTAATTCTGGAATTTTCGCCAGTTTATTGAGTATTTCTTCGCTGATTCCGTCTGAAAAATATTCTTGGTCTTTATTGGGACTCATATCAAGAAAAGCTAAAACAGCAATTGATTTATTTTTCTCAGCCGTTGTGGGTTTTTGTTTATTGTTTAATGAATTTTCAAACAATCCAAATGTAACAACAGCGATTAGTGCCATTACCAAGATAAAATAGATTAAGTTCTTCTTAGTGAAGTGCGATTTAGGCACACCATTTTTGATGACTTGCATATCTGCTATAAATTGATACCCACGTCCATGTATGGTTTTAATAACCTGTTGAGTTTGGGCATTATCCCCTAAAACAGTTCGGGATATTTTAATGTGGTTGCTTAAGGTTGCATCAGAAACATTTTGGGTGTTCCATACCTTTTCAAACAACTCCTCACGGGAAACAACCTGTGATTTGTTTTCTATTAAATATACAATTAAATCAAAAACCCGCGGTTCAACCGCAACAGGTTTATTGTCGAGTTGAATTGAAAAGTTTTCTAAATCTACGGATAAATTATTAAAGTGATAAATCATTTAATTTTTATTCTATCGTGAATATTTCTGAAATTATATAAAAATTAGACAATCATTATCAAATCTTCATGTTTGAAATGTGTCTAAAATTTATTATGGATTATTAATTTATAAAAATGAATCACTATGAAAGTTTACTTATTACTTGGGATACTTTTTGCTCAGATTAGTTTTGCAAATCCAGAATGGAATTTAAATCCGGAACTAACACAACGTTTATCTAATGCTTTAGTTGTTTATGCATCTTATCAATCAAGTCAGATAAATAAAGGCTTGGCCAATTTTGTGACCGTTGGTGGTGATAGCACCTGTGATTTTCGCGTTGGCAACAACAAAATTCAAAGTGCCATTGACAGTGGTGCCAATGAAATTAGAATTGCGTCAAATGATGTCTATCAAGAAATGATAACCATCAACAATCCATTAGCCGATGTAACGTTACGTGGAGGTTTCTCAACTTGTACAGCGGCATCGGGCAATATTCAATCGAACTTAGAGTCTGACTGGGCAGAGATTACTCGACCCAATGGCCAATCAGCTTCAATCTTTACAATTGTTGGATTACTTTCAAATAACAAGACGATTTTTGAAAACATCAAGATAGTTGGAGGGGATGGCCAAGGCAGTACCAGTGGTGGAGGCATAAGGATTGAGAATACAGAATCTGATGTTTTATTGCAAAATGTTAGACTAACAGGAGGTTTTAACATGGCAACAGGAGGGGGTCTATCGGTAATCAGTAGCAATACCACTGTTATTTTAAGAAATACCAGCATAGACAATAACCAAACCTCAAGCAATGGCGGTGGAATTTATTGTAATGATTTTAGTGGTATGAGTAAATTTGCCTCAATTATTTTAGACACCAGTAGTGCAATCACAGGAAATGAATCACAGTTTAATGGCGGTGGCGCTTATCTGGATCAAAGGTGTTTGTTATCCGTTTTTAGTGGTTCATCAAGCCCTTTTGCAATTCCTAAAAATAAATCCGATACGACAATAAAAGGGCTTGGCACATTGGCGGATAATTCAGGAGTGACTTTAAATTTGGCCAATGGTTTTGGTGGAGGTGTATATTTATCTGGTGGAGCTGGTTTGTTGGTGTATGGCCATGAATTATGTACAGCTGATGCTTGTTTTGGAGACAATACAAATCCTGCCAATATTATTGCAAATTCTTCAAACCAAGACATGAGCGCGCCATCAGGAAATGGCGGAGGGGTTTATGCAACAGGTATGAATACCGATGTCACTATAGTAGCTGGATTGATAGCCGCCAATAAGGTGGTATCAAATTCAGGTGGTGCCATTGCATTGTTTGATAGTGCCAATTTAACGGTTAGCAGAAATGGCAGTAACTGTTGGGATGCTGTCCGTTGTAATTACTTTAGTACCAATACAGCCAGTCAGAATGGTGGTGCTATTTATAACAACAATGCCACAGCCAATATTTCACACGCTTATTTTGAAGGCTCTCGTGCCAGCATTGGTGTGGCCATTCATTCCTCCAATAATGCTATAACCAATGTTGATACCTCGGTTTTTGACCACAATGGTTTAGGTGGTGATGCTGAATTTTTTGATGGAGCATTAATTTTTGCTACATCCGGTGCTGATATGGAGATGAAATACGTCACTATTGCTGATAATGATGTCACAGTGGGTGTGTTTAGAATCGAAAATGACATTGGCACCACTTTATTGCTCAACTCATCTATTGTGGATGATGTCAACAGTGGTTCAGTTATTGCCAATAGTGGAGCGGGATCAGGGTTTATCTTTGCAAACTGTGTGATGGCGCATGAAACAAACTCTTTGAACGATTCGAATAATACTGTTGATGACCCAGAGTTTGTTAATCGCATTAATCGTGATTATCACCTTAGTAATACATCACCAGCCATAGATTATTGTAGTATTTTAACTACAAGTACCAATAAAGACATGGATTTTCAGGGCCGTGGTTGGGATAACCTAAATTTAAGTAATAATTTAGGCCCTTTTGATATTGGTGCAGATGAAAACTTTGTAAAAGATTATTTTACCATTGGCAATGATGCTGCTTGTGATTTTAATTCAGTAACACAAACTATTCAGGACGTAATAGATACCGGTGTTGGAGAAGTGCGAATTGCCCACAATGGGTTTTATGATTCTGCGATAGTCATTAATGATATCAGTGTCAAGTTACGGGGAGGCTTTTTAGATTGTAATGCAGCAGATGCAAACAACTCAACAACACACACGGCCATTGATGCCCCTGGTGGTGTTAATATTCCTGCTATTGATATTCAAGGGGCAGGATTAGGAAATGTTATTCTCATTGAGCATTTAACCATCACAGGAGATGATTCAAATTTTAGTGCGATATCTGCCATCAGTGCAGTTGCTAAGATTACACTCAATGACCTTACTATTAATGGACATAATATCGACCCGTTTACTTTTGGTGGTGGTGTTAATCTCTCAGGAGGAGCCATAGAACTAATATTAAATGACACCTTAATTATTCAGAACTCTGCCTTTAATGGCGGAGGAATATTTTGTGATGGAAATTTTTCAAAAATAACCGTGACAGGAGACAGTGGGATTTCGCACAATACTGCCCAATCAGGCGGCGGCGGTGTCTACTTGACCAATGGTTGTGAATTGACTATTTATTCTGGTGTGAGTAACCCGGATGCTTCTACAAATATTGGTATCTCTGACAATCTATCCTATGACGAAGGGGGAGGTATATATGCTGATCTAGGCGCACAGGTCACTTTATATGGTCATCAGTTTTGTGATGGCAGTGGTTGTATTGGAAACAATACCAGTCCCGTAAACATCAACAATAATAGTTCTGGTTTTGCAGGGTCACCGACAAATAATGACCGAGGTGCTGGTATTTATGCTACTGGTCAAAGCACTGTAGTCAATGTTCATGCCAGCTTATTCAAAGATAACTTAGGCCGGAATGGTGGGGCAATTTATGTCAACGATTTAGCCAACCTAAATATATCAAGGCTTATGGCTGACTGTTGGGATTCGACAAAATGCAATTATTTTTTAAACAATACTTCTATTACAACTGGGGGAGCTATTCAATTGGACCAAGGTCAACTGGATATTTCTTCAAGTTATTTTGAAGAAAACAAAGGCTCATCTGGTTCGGTACTTTACGCTTTTGGAGTTAATTCCTTTGCTCGGATTGAAGGCAGTGTTTTTAACAACAATAATGCTGTGGGGACATCAGATGACTATGTCATTAGAGCTGCATCTTCTGCTACTGTAGAAATCATACATTCAACTTTCGCCGATAACTTCATCCAAAATACAGCAACTTTTGGAATAACCTCAAACTCAGAGTTGCGCCTTTATTCAAGTATTGTCAATGACCCACAAGGAGCAGTGCTTGATTCAAGTGGCACGACAACCCTAAATTGTGTGATGGTGCATGATGCATCATTATTACTTGGAATCAATATTATCGAGGCAAGCCCTGGATTTGTTGATAGAAACAACCGAGACTATCATTTAGCAGCCAATGCACAAGCCAAAGATGTTTGTGATGACAGCGTTAGTCAAATTCAATTTAAAGACATAGATTTTGAACAACGTGGACTAGATGATCCCCTTTTACCTAACATTGTGGGAACTTTTGATGTTGGAGCTGATGAAGCTTTTGTTGAATTAATATTTACCAATAGTTTTGAATAAATAGGTAATCATTATGAAATCTTCATGTTTCAAAGCAAAATATCATTATAATTTAAGCCCTAGAAAAATTAAAAAGTTAAAATTAAAAACCAGAGGAACAGCATGTTTAAACAGACAATTATAATTATTATTTTACTCATCAGTTTTATATTTGCACCAGTTTCGCAAGGTAAAAACACAACCATCAATCAATTAGAATTGATTGAATCGCTAAAAACAGAGCAGGCTATTGATCAGCCGCAGTACCAAGAGTACATCAATAGATTAACGCCTCAAGTAATTAAGACGGGTGTTAAAGCACTGGGTGGCACAGCCATAATCAATGGTCATATCCAGGATGCTTCTGCATTAAATTTGCTAGGCCACGATATCACGTTGTATGAAATCATTGCAGGTGAATTTGACTATATAGCTTCTGAGGTAACTGATGTTGATGGCAATTATAGTTTTTTGAATTTACAAGCCGGAACCTACTTGGTTTTATCTGGTTCTTCACTTGATGATTATCTCGATTACAGGTGGCAATCAGATATGCCTGTGCTTTGTACATCTCCGTATAGTTGTGTAGATATTCTTACCAGTCATATTGTTCTTGCAGATGCTACAACGATTAACAATATTGATTTTACTGTGGAGTTGGGTGGTCAGGTTCATGGCCAAATTACTGATATAGATAGCACGGATGGCGTTGTAACTTTAGGTGTACGATTAGTTAATACCGACCCCAACAATCTTCAAAATTACTTTTTGTTTTCTAATATTGATCAAGTGACTGGCATTTATTCGATAAAAGGCATACCCGATGGAGATTATCGCACGTATTTAAACCCTTTAACGGTATTTCTTGCACCAGACAATCTACATATCCCAAAAATTCTTGGAGGGCCTGAATGCAATAGTTGTGCAAGATTGGTGTTCGATGGTACTGGTACTGTTTTGAGCATCAATGCGGCCAATGTTATTAATAACATTGATTTCTCAGTAAGGATTGGTGCATCTATTGGTGGGTTTTTGGTTGATAACAATACATTTTCTCCATTATCTGGAATTGGTTTAATCGTTATTTTCAACGATGCCAATAGAAATTTAAGTATAGGGGCTGTACCTGGAGTTGATATTGACCCAGCCGAAGATGGCAGTTATCTCATAGGTGGCTTATTACCAGGAAGTTATTACATACAAGGTGGAGATATTGGCAGAGACTTTTACCAAAGAGAACTTTATGACAATAAACCCTGTTATTTCAGTGCTTGTGATCGTGGCGCTGGAGATGTTGTGCTACTTGGTGCACTAGAAAACAGAGTTGGGGTTAATTTTCTGTTAGACAAAGGTGGGAAAATCTCAGGAATGGTGACAGATGCAATAACTGGCTTACCTATTGTCCAAGACCCAAGTGAGCGCAGATTGCAAGTGGAGTTTTATAACAGTGCTGAGATTGTTGTTGGTTCAGCATTTGTTAAAGCCGATGGCAGCTATATTTCTGCAAGAGCATTGCCAGCAGGTACCTATTCTGCACGTACAGGTTCCATGTTCCAAGGCGCATTAACCCAGCCTTATGTTAATCAAAAACACCCAGGGGTTGACTGTGCTGGTTTGGCTTGTGATTTATCGGCAACCAATATTGTTGTTACCAATGATAGTATTACTTCTGGAATAGATTTTGCATTATCCACTGGAAACTCATTTTCAGGTACCGTCACAGATTTGGCAACCAGTGCCCCAATTGGTGGAGTACATGTGTTGGTTTATCAAGAGATGAGCCTAGGTGTTGTTAAATTTGCCAACTGGGCAACCAGTAGCGAAGGTGGCATGGGAGAACCTCCCATTGGAACTTTTGAAGTCTCTGGTTTGCCTGATGGTACTTATTTTTCCAGAACCGGTTATGGTTC